>NZ_JBHYXZ010000003.1:35468-61189 GCF_042752395.1 Actinosynnema sp. NPDC059335
CGGCGGGCCAAATGGGGTGGGTTGGCGGCGCTACGAGGGGGTCCCCGCCGCCCCGGGGGCGGCCATACCCCCTTTCCCCCGCATCCCCCTCGGACTACCGGCGTCGTCGCGCGGACCCCGCCAGCAGCCCCAGCCCGATCACCATCGCCCCGCCGGCCAGCGCCCACCTCAGGTCGAGGAAGTCCGGCCACGCCGCCCCGTCGGAGAGCATGTAGGCGGCCGCGACCAGGGCCGCCACCCCGAACACCAGGCCCACGACGTCGACACCGCGCTTCTCGACCGAATCCCGCTCAGCCACGACTCACCTCCACCTCTCCGAGATCGCTCCGCACGTCCAGCACGATCTTCAACCCGCCGGGCCCGTCGGCCCCGTAGTCGGTGACCTCTTCGTGCCCGCTCTTGCCGTTGGACTGGCGACCGAGGCACCGCACCTCGCCGAGGTCGGTCCGGCAGTTCACCGTCACGTCCGCGTCGGCCGGCACCTTGACCCGCGCGCTGCCCAGCCCGACCTCGACGTCCGTCGTCACGGTCCCGGACCCGCCCGCCGGCAGGCCGGTCAGGTCCAGCTCGACCTCGCCGACGCCCGTCGTGTACCGCTCCTGCACGTCCTCCACCGTCGCCGGCCGGGCCCTGGTGCTGCCCATCTGCCTGGCGTCGACGTCGAAGTCGACCGTCGTCAACAGCACCCCGACCACCGACAGCGGCACGACCAGCCACAGCAGCCCGCGCCCGCCGCCGCCCCGCAGCGCGCCGAGCACCATGCCCCCGCCCAGCACCGCGACCAGCAGCCCCAGGACGTGCCGCGCGTCGAACCAGTCCGAGTAGGACGACGCCACCAGCGACCCGGCCAGCACCACCAGCGCCGCGCCGAACGTCGCCACCCCGACCCTCGACCGCGGCCGCCGGACCGCCGGCACGGCGGGCGACGCGCCCACCGGCTCCGGCGTCCCGCCGGGCTCGGGCAGGTCCCACGCGAACGGGGCCGCGCCCAGCGGGTCCCAGGCCGGCGGCGTCACCCGCTCCGTCGCTCGCTCCTCCGCCGACACCGTTCCCCCCGCGTCCGTCGTCAACCCCGACCCGACTCCCGCGCCGGACCCCACCCCGGTGGGCACGTCCGGCCGGTTGAGCTGCCCGCGACCGCGGTGCAGCAGGTAGATCGCCCCCACGGACAGCAGCACCCCGCCGACCATGGTGAAACCGCCGTCGACGAAGAACCCGGTCGCGGGCAGCACCGCGAGCCCGAGCAGCACGGTCAGCGCCGTCGGCGTCGAGCTGCGGCCCCGCCCGATCAGCGCCTCCGCCGCGGACACCTCGTCGTCGGCCTGCGCGAGCCACAACCAGCCCAGCAGGTAGATGAGCAGCCCGGCGCCGTTGCACAGCGCCATGGCCACGAACGCCACCCGGACGATCACCGGGTCGATCTGGTACCGCTGGGCGATACCGGCGGCGACTCCGGCGATCTTGCGACCGTCGTGGGGCCGCCTGGGCCGCGTGGCCCAGAAGTCCTTCAGCGTCTCCTCGACGCCGGCTGCGCTGATGCTCCCGCTCACGACGACAAGCTTGCTGAACGCGCGCCGCCCGCACATCGGGGACCCACCCTGAACCGCGCATCGGGTGGAACCCTGATGACCGGCCCCCACCCCCGTGTGACCATCAAGGGGTGAGTTCGGAGACGAAGACCGCCGTCGAGCCGGTGCGCCGCAGGCGGACCGGCCGGGTGGTCGCGGGCGTGGCCGGCGGGGTCGCCGACCACCTCGGCATCGAGGTGTTCTGGGTGCGCGCGGCGTTCGCCGCGCTGACCGCGTTGAACGGCGTCGGCGTGATCGCCTACGGCCTGCTGTGGCTGTTCGTGCCGCAGCGCGCGGCCGGCGAGCCGGAGGAGCAGTCCACCCCGAGGGAGCGCCAGCAGGCCCTCGGGCTGGTCGCCCTGGGCATCGGCGCGGCCGTGCTGGCGGGCCTGTTCTCCGGACCGGTCAGCGGCTGGATCGCCGGGCCGCTCGCGGTGGCCCTCGTGGGCGCGGCCGTGGTGTGGCGCGAGGCGGACGAGGCCCAGCGCCGCCGGTGGCGCGACGGCGCGAGGTCCGGGATCCTCGGCGGCTCCGGCCGCACCACGGTCGTGCGCGTGCTCGCGGGCGTCGCGCTGGTGGCCATCGGCATCGGCGTCCTGCTGGTGAACAGCTACGGCATCGACCAGCTCCGGTTCGCGCTGCTGGCCGTGGTGGCCACCCTCGGCGGCGTGGCGGTGCTCACCGTGCCGCTGTGGATCAAGCTGATCAACGACCTGGGCGAGGAGCGCCGGGTCCGCATCCGCACCGAGGAACGGGCCGAGATCGCCGCCCACCTGCACGACTCCGTGCTCCAGACCCTCGCCCTGATCCAGAAGCAGGCCGAGCAGCCGCGCGAGGTCAAGCGCCTGGCGCGCGGCCAGGAGCGGCAGCTGCGCGAGTGGCTGTACGGGCGGGTGGTCGAGGACAACAACGAGCCCACCACCCTGTCCGCCGCCATCGCGAAGGCGTCCGGCGAGGTCGAGGACAGCTTCGCGCTGGCCGTGCAGCAGGTCGTGGTCGGGGACTGCCTGCTGGACCCCAACCTGTACGCGCTGGTGCAGGCCGCGCGCGAGGCGATGGTCAACGCGGCCAAGCACGCGGGCGTCGGCGACATCAGCGTGTACGGCGAAGTCGAACCCGATCGGGTGACCGTGTTCGTCCGCGACCGGGGCAAGGGCTTCGACCCGGAGACCGTGCCGGAGGACCGGCATGGCCTCGCGGACTCCATCGGGGGGAGGATGGACCGGCACGGCGGCGAAGTCCGGATCCGCACCCGGTTGGGTGAGGGCACGGAGGTGCAGCTGATGATGCCGAGGAAGACCGCAGACAAGCGAGAGACGGGGGCCAGGACATGACCGTCCGGGTGTTCCTGGTGGACGACCACGCGTTGTTCCGCGCCGGGGTGCGGGCCGAGCTGGACTCGATCACCGACGAGATCGAGGTCGTCGGCGAGGCCGGCTCGGTCGGCGAGGCGGTGGCGGGGATCGGGCACCACCGCCCGGACGTGGTGCTGCTGGACGTGCACATGCCCGACGGCGGCGGCGCGGAGGTGCTGCGGCAGGTGCGCACGGCGCTGCCCGAGGTGGTGTTCCTGGCGCTGTCGGTGTCCGACGCGGCCGAGGACGTCATCGCGGTCATCCGCGCCGGCGCGCGCGGGTACGTGACGAAGACCATCTCCAGCCAGGAGCTGGTGCGCGCGGTGGTGCGGGTCTCGGAGGGCGACGCGGTGTTCAGCCCGCGGCTGGCCGGGTTCGTGCTGGACGCGTTCGCCGACCGGCCCGGCGCCGCGCCGATCAGCGACCCGGAGCTGGACCTGCTCACCCCGCGCGAGCGGGACGTGCTGCGGTTGCTGGCGCGCGGCTACGCGTACAAGGAGATCGCGTCGGAGCTGTTCATCTCGGTGAAGACGGTCGAGACGCACGTGTCGAGCGTGCTGCGCAAGACGCAGCTGTCGAACCGGTACGAGCTGTCCCGCTGGGCCTCCGACCGCCGGCTGGTCTGACCGGCGGCTACGCGAGCTGCTGGGACTCGCTGATCAGCAACCGGTCCTCGACCTGCTCCAGGACCAGCTGGTAGGAGCCCGAGACCTCCGTCGCGCCCCGCAGGAACGTCACCCGCACCCGCACGACGAACCGGGTCGGGTGGTCCTGCACGGCTTCGATCCGGTCGGCGCGGACGTCGTCGTACTGGCCCCAGAACGCCCGGTACTCCTCGAACGGCTGCTGCCGGTACGAGGTGCTCAGGTTGTGCCACGCCGCCTCGGGGTCCTCCGGCAGCAGGGCGTAGTGGTAGCTGACCAGCGCGATCGCGTTCTCGGTGGTGAACGTCGTCGGCGGTGCGGCGGTGTCCTCGGGCGACCAGGGCCTGAGCGCGAGCACCGCGACCACGCCCGCGGCGACGACCAGCACGAGGGCCGCCACCACCGGCGCGAGCCACCGCCGCCTGGCCGCCCGCTCGACGGCCGGTCCCGGTTCGGCGGACGCCCGCTCGGCGGGAACGCCCTGGTCCGAGTCCCGCGCATCACCCGTGGCGTTCCGCGGGCGGGAGCCCGGCGCAGCGGCTCGTTCGCCGGCGCCCTGTCCGCTGAAGTCCGCGTCACCGGCCTTCCGGGCGGCGGAATCCCGCTCGGCGCGCTCCCGCCCGTCGGCCCGCCCGATCTCGGCCAGCAGCTCCACCGCCTGGGCCGCCGTGGGCCGCTCGGCCGGGTCCGCCGCGAGCAGCCGCTCCAGCACACCGGTCAACGGCCCGCACCGCGTCGGCGGCTCGACCCGCCCCGCCGCGGCCCGGTACAGCAGCCCGAAGTTGTTGTCGCTCACCCCGTGCGGCGACTTGCCCTCGACCGCCGCGTACAGCGTCGCGCCCAGGGAGAACACGTCCGAGGCGCGGTCCGGCTGCTCACCGCGCGCCACCTCGGGCGCGAGGTACGCCGGTGTGCCGGTGATCATGCCGCTGTCGGTCAGCGTGCCGTCCCCCGCGGCCCGCGAGATGCCGAAATCGGTGAGCTTGACCGTCCCGTCGTGCCCGATCAGCACGTTCGACGGCTTCACGTCCCGGTGCACGATGCCCGCCGCGTGCGCCGCGGCCAGCGCCGACGCCACCCGGCCGCCGACCCGGGCCGCCTCGACCGGGTCCAACCCGCCCTCCTCCGCCAGCAGCCCGGCCAGGCTGCGCGAGGGCAGGTGCTCCATGACCAGCCAGGGCCGGCCGTCCTCCACCACCACGTCGAACAAGGAAATCGCGTCGGGGTGCTGCAACCGGGCCGCGTTGCGCGCCTCGCGCATCGCCCGCGCCCTGGCCACCTCGACCTCGTCGTCGGTCAGGTCCGGCCACCGGAGCTGCTTCACCGCGACCTCGCGGTCGAGCAGCCCGTCCCGCGCCCGCCAGACGACGCCCATGGCACCGCTGCCGATCCGCTCGACCAGCGCGTACCGACCGCCTACCGTCCCCGTCCCCCCGGACTCCACGCCAGCAGGTTAGGCGATGCGGTCAGTTGGTCGAGACCAACTTGGCCAGCTCGCGGTCGAAGTCGATCCACAGGTCCTCCTCGCCGGGCTGGACCACGTCGTAGGTGAGGTCCAGGAACTCCGCGATGTCCTCGGCGTCGGCCGACAGGATCGCGAAGCCCGTGGGCGCGTTCAGCTCGACGAGCACCCGCTCGGGGTCGTCGGCGGCCGGCCGGACCAGGATGTCGCCCTCGCCCGCCGAGGTCAGCAGGCCGTCGGCCAGCAGGTCGCGGGCGAAGATCCACTCGACCTTGCCCTGCCCGGTGTGGAACAGGACGGCGACCGCGTACGGGTCCTCCGGCTCGTAGTGCAGCTCGGCCTCCACCGGGGCCGGGGCCACGCCCGGGACCAGGAGGTGGAACGTCGTTGTGATGGTGATGCTGTCGTTGCTCATGGCCTGTGGGTTCCCTTCGGAAGTCGTCCCTCTCATGTGAGGAGACGTCCGAGAGGGCGAATCGGGACGTGGTTCGCCTGAACACCACGCGATCGGGGGAGACCTGCGTCTCAAGTCCACCCGTTTGCCCAGGACGGCCGTCTCAGTTGGACCCGTCGCCCGGCATACCGACGGGTAACGGTGTGTTATCGCAGGTCACTTGAGCGTGGCCGCCGGGGTCGGCGCCTCCGCCGCGACCGGCACGATGGCCGTCGCCGGCTGCTTGCGGGTCAGCGCGACGCCGACGAGCACCACGACCATGCCCGCCACCACGCGCAGGTTCAGCGCCTCGCCGAGGAACAACGCGCCCAGCAGGACCGACACCACGGGCAGCAGGTAGCCGACCATCGTGGCGTTGGTCGCGCCCTCGTCCTCGATGACGCGGTAGTTGAGCACGAACGCCACCCCGGTGCCGAAGACGCCCAGGATCGCCACGGCCACGAGCGGCTGCCAGGACAGGTGCACCGGCTGCGTCCCGGCCACCGGCACCACGACCGCCGTCATGCCCGCCGCGGCCACCAGCTGCGTCGAGGAGATCTGCATGGGGGTCAGGCCGCGCCCGGACACCTTGCTGCCGATGTAGGCGTAGCTCACCGCGTAGGACGCCGCCGCCGCCAGGCACGCCAGCGCGCCCCAGCTGGCCAGCCCCGCCTTCTGCCACGGCGCGAAGATGAGGAGCACGCCCGCGAAGCCGAGCACCAGGCCCGCGAACCGGGCCGGGTTGCGCTGCCGCTCCGTGCCCAGGGCCAGGCCGATGCCCAGCGCCCACAGCGGGGTGGTGGCGTTGAGCACACCGGCGACGCCCGAGTCCACCGTCTGCTCGCCCAAGGCGAAGAGCGCGAACGGCACCGCGCTGCCGAACACCGCGGCGAAGCCGAGCCGCAGCCACGACGTCCGGTCGCGCGGCAGCCGCTGCTTCTTCCAGTACAGCAGCGCGACCAGCACCGCCGCGCCCAGGGCGGTGCGGGTGAGCGTGATCTGGACCGGCGACAACCCGGTCAGGGCGATCTTGATCCACAGGAAGCTGGAGCCCCAGAGCAGGGCCAGGACACCCATCCTGATCAGCGTGCCAGGCTTGTTCACCAGCACACCTTGCGCCTCGTCAAGCATCAGCACAAGTGAATAGAACTGCACGACGCTTAAGCGCCACTGTACGGTTGACGCATGTTGGACGTGCGACGCATGCAGGTGCTCCGGGCCGTGGTGACCACCGGCTCCATCACCGCCGCGGCGGTGAACCTGGGGTACACGCCCTCGGCCGTCAGCCAGCAGGTCTCGGCCCTGGAGCGGCAGGCCGGGCTGCCGCTGCTGGACCGGGTCGGGCGGGGCGTGCGGCCCACCCTCGCGGGCCGGCTGCTCACCGAGCACGCCGCGCACATCACGGACCGGCTGGTGGAGGCGGAGGCGGCCCTGGCCGACCTGCGCGCGGGCCGCACCGGGCGCCTGCGGGTGCGCTACTTCGCGACCGCGGGCGCGGCGCTCGTGCCGCCCGCCGTGGCCCAGTTCCGCGCCGGCCACCCCGACGTCCAGCTCGACCTCAAGCTCACCGAGCCGGACGACCCGATGGTGGAAGTCGAGGCGGGCCGCGCCGACGTGGCGATCGTCGTGCACCACGGGAACGCCGAGCCGCCGCGCGGCGTGCACCTCGTGCACCTGCTCGACGACCCGTACCTGGCCGTGCTGCGGCGCGGGCACGAGCTGACCCGCAAGCGCGTGCTCGACCTCGCCGACCTGGCCGAGGAGCAGTGGGTGGACGCCGTGACGCCGCCCGGGCCGTGCCGCGACATCGTGCTCGACGCCTGCGCGGGCGCGGGGTTCGCGCCGAACGTCGTGGTCGAGGCCGACGACTACCCGACCGCCCAGGGGTTCGTCGCGGCCGGGCTCGGCGTCACCATCGTGCCCAAGCTCAGCCTGGGCGTGATCCACCCCGGCGTGGTGGTCCGCAAGCTGCGCCACCCGGAGCCGACCAGGACCATCTGCGCCGCGATCCGCGAGGAGGGCGTCGGCTCGCCCGCCGTGACGAGCCTGCTGGAGGCGCTGAAGGGGTCGGCTACGAGCTGAGCTTCTGCTCGCCGTCGATGAAGATGCCCTGGTTCTCCCACTTGAGGATGATCAGCTTGCGCTCCTCGCTGACGGAGTCGTCCTTCATCCGGTAGGCGAGGTCGACCTCGTAGGCGTAGGGCGAGTTCATCCGCACGCTCTTGAGGTCCACCGACTCCACGAGCTTCCACCAGCCCTCGTAGCCGCCCGCGCCGCCGGCCGAGGACTGCATCTTGGCGGTCAGCCGGCTGAAGCCCTCGTCGATGTGCTCCGGCAGCAGGCCGAAGTAGTCGCGGACGGCCTGCTCCTGCTGCTCGGGCGTGGGCGCGGCGGTGATCTTGGCGGGCGGCGCGGTCGACTTCTTCGTCGGCGTGACCGACGCCTCCGCGCCGGCCTCCCGCGCGGTGGTGGACGTCGTCGGCGCGGCCTGCTCGCCGCCACCGCCGCCGTCGGACAGCACGCTCGCCAGCAGGATGCCGACGACCGCGGCGACCGCGACGGCCAGCGCGGTGACCACGGCGGACCGCTTGTTCCGGATGGGACCGCCGGGTCTGGCGCCGCCGCCCGGCCGGGCCGGCGGCGGGGTGTGGCCTGCCTGCCGCTGCTGCGCCGCCGGGGCGGGCGCGGGCGCGATCCGGGTCGCCGCCGGGGCCTGGGGAGCCGCCGCGGCCTGCGGCGCGTTCTGGTTGGCCGGGGCGGGCGTGCGGGCCGGCGCCTGCACCGGCGCGCCCTGCCACGACGGCGGGTGGGTCTGCGGCAGCGCCACCGGGAACTCGGGCGCGGCCCGGCCGGCGGCGACCGCGGCCAGCGCCTCCCGGGCCTCGGCCATGGTGGGCCGGTCCTCCGGCTCGGCGCGCAGCAGGCGCATCAGCAGCGCGGTCAGCGGGCCGGCCTGCTTGGGCGGCACCACCTTGCCCGACGCGACCTGGTGCAGCAACGCGATGGTGTTCTCGTTCAGGCCGAACGGCGGCGCGCCCTCGACGGCCGCGTACAGCGTCGAGCCCAGCGAGAACACGTCCGAGGGCGGGCCGGGGTCGTACCCCTTGGCCACCTCGGGCGCGAGGTAGGCGGGCGTGCCGGCGAGCATCCCGGTCGCGGTGACCGTGACGTCGCCCGTGGCCCGCGAGATGCCGAAGTCGGTGATCTTCACCGTGCCGTCGTTGCCGAGCAGGATGTTGCCCGGCTTGATGTCGCGGTGCACGATCCCGGCGTTGTGCGCGGCGGCGAGGGCGGAGGCGACCTGCGAGCCGATCGACGCCACGTCGCGGGGCGGCAGCGTGCCGCGTTCCGACAGCGCCGTGGACAGGCTCTTGGACGGCAGGTACTCCATCACCAGCCAGGGCTGGCCGTCGTCCTCCGCCACGTCGTACACCGCGATCGCGTGCGGGTGCTGGAGGCGGGCGGCGATCCGGCCCTCGCGCATCGCGCGGCGCTTCGCCTCGTCCGTGTCGGACTCGGCCAAGCCGGGCTGGAGCAACAGCTGCTTGACCGCGACCGTGCGGTGCAGTCGCTCGTCGTGCGCCTGCCAGACGACGCCCATCGCACCGCTGCCGATCCGCCGGCCAAGTCGGTAGCGGCCGGCAACCAGGCGGCCATCGTCGCTCACGGCGTGCTCCCAGTAGCTGCTAGGGCTTCATTCAGTGGCGAACGACAAGACGCCACTAGGACAAGGACGTTGCGTCACCCGATCGGGTTCAACACCACACCTTACGAGGTCCGCTACCCACCCTGTCCCGCCCCCGTGGCAGGAGGTGGGGTGGTCGTCGTCGTGGTGGGCGGCGCGGTGGTGGTCGTCGTGGTGGTGGTGGTGGTCGTCGGCGGGGTGGTGGTCGTCGTGGTCGTGGTCGTGGTGGGCGGCGCGGTGGTGGTCGTCGTGGTGGGCTGCACCGTGACCGTCTGCGTCTCGACCGTGGTCGTCGTCGGCGGGGCCGTGGTCGTGGTGGTCGGCTTGGGCGACGACGAGCTGGTCTCGCCCGGCGGCGTCGTGATCGGGTCCTTCCCGCCGAACCAGTCCAGCGCCACCGCCAGGAAGCCCAGCAGCAGCAGGGCGCCCAGCACGACGGCCGCGATCACCAGCGCCCGGTTGTTCGACCGCGACGGCGGCGGCGCGACCGGCGTGGCGCCGCCCGTGGACCGCGGACCGGGCCGCACCACGCGGGTGCGGTCGGCGTCCAGGACCGCCGTGGCGCCCGCGGGCGCCGGCGCCAACCCCGGTGGGCCGGCCGGCAGCATGCCGGTCAGGCTGGGGTTGCGGCCGTGGGCCACGGCGCTGAGCATGTCGCGGGCCTGCGCCATGGTCGGCCGGTCCGCCGGGTCGTAGTTGAGCAGCCGCAGCAGCACGTCGGTCAACGGGTGGTCGACCGTCGGCGGGTTGATCCGGCCCGCCGCGACGGCGTGCAGCACGCCCAGGGTGTTCTCCGACAGCCCGAACGGCGGCTCGCCCTCGACCGCCGCGTACAGCGTCGAGCCGAGCGAGAACACGTCCGAGGCGGGCGTCGGGTCCTGGCCGCGCGCGATCTCCGGCGCGAGGTAGGCGGGGGTGCCCGCGATCAGGCCGGTCTTGGTGACCGTGACGTCGTCGCTGGCCCGCGAGATGCCGAAGTCGGTGATCTTGACCAGGCCGTTGTCGGCCAGCAGCACGTTGCCGGGCTTGACGTCGCGGTGGACGATCCCGGCGGCGTGCGCGGCGGCCAGCGCGGCGGCGGCCTGCATGCCGATCTGGGCGACCTCGACCGGGTCGAGCGGGCCGTGCTCGGCCATCGTGTCGGCCAGGCTGTAGGACGGCAGGTACTCCATGACCAGGCACGGAGCGCCGTTCTCCTCCACCACGTCGTAGACCGCGATGGCGTTGGGGTGGTGCAGCTTGGCGGCGATGCGGCCCTCGCGCATGGCGCGCTGGATGGCCTCGTCCTGCTCCCGCTCGTCCAGGCTCGGCGCGAGCAGGAGCTGCTTGATCGCCACGATCCGGCCCAGGCGCTCGTCCTGGGCGCGCCACACGATGCCCATCGCGCCGCTGCCGATCCGGTCCAGGAACCGGTAGCGCTCGGCGATGACGCGACCGTCGTTGCTCACCGGACCACCTCGCTGGGGCGCTGCGTGACCGCGGCAAGGGCAGCAGGTCTCACGCTCGGGCTCCTCGTCGTGCGGATCGGTGCGCGGAACAGGCTAGGCCACCGCTCGCCCGCAGAGCCTACCCCGGCCGTGACTACGCCTTTCGAGCCGTTGCGCAGGTCACGTGAGCCGAGAGGTGACCGGGAAGGGATACCTGATACCGGCCCGTAAGGACACCCGTTCGCACGAAGATCGCCAGTTTTGCGGCCGAACGGCCTAACCGCCCGGTGGGCCACCCGTTCGGGTGGTTGCGCCGGTCGTCCGCGCGGCTGCGGAGGTCGGTTCGGCCACCGCGGAACGACCCCTCGGGCACGCCGGGAGGGGGGTTCGGGACGGACCTGCGGTGCGATCAGTTGGCCGGGGCGAAGAAGTCGAACCCGCCGATCGGGTTCAGGATCTTGCCCAGGTCGAGGTCCAGGCCGAGGCCCTGGTCGTCGTCCTCGCCCGGCGGGGTGCTCGGGACGGACGACGACGGCGGCGTCGAGGACGACGGCGGCGTGGACGAGGGGTTGGACGACGGCGGCTGCGAGCTGCTGCTCGGCGGTGCGGGCGTCGTGGTCGTCGGCGCGGGGGTCGTGGTCTGCGTGCTGCTGCTCGGGCTCGGCGCCTGCGTGCTCGTGGTGGCCTGCTGCTCGGGCTGCTGCTGCGTGGTCGTCGTGGCGGTCGGCTGCTGCTGCACGGGCCGCTGCTGGCGCTGGGTCGTCGTCTGCGCGGGCTGCCCAGTCTGCTCCGGCGTGGTGGTCGTCGTCTCGGCCTGCGGCTGCGCCTGCTGGGCCGCGGCGGCGCCGAGGTCCTTGGTGAGGGTGTTCGTGGCGCGGGCGGCCGGGCGGGCGTCGAAGCGCACCTCGGCGGGCGGGCGCTCGTCCGGGGACGTCAGCAGGTTGCTCGCGGTGAACGCGACGGTGCCGGCGAGCACCACGCCGCCGCTGGCCATCGCGACGAGCTTCGGCACGGAGAACCCGCCGCCGCGCTCCTCCTCGCCGGCGCGGCCCTCGCGGCGCAGCAGCTCGGTGATGTGCAGTTCGCGGCCCGAGAGGTTGGTCGCGCCGGAGACGGCGGACGCCGGGAAGCGGACGGTCTGCTCGTCGTCGTGGCGGTCGCGCCGGGGCGCCCGGTCCTCACCGGTGGGGATCCGCGGGATCGGCTGCGTCTCCGCCTCGCGCCGGGCGAGCAGGTCGGCGACGGACAGCTTGGCCGTCGAGCCATCCTGTCGACGGCGTTTGTCGTCGTTCGACACCGCTGGACACCTTTCCCGGGAGTGCATCGCGCTACTGACTGGGACCATGGATACCGAATCGTGACCGTCTACGTAACCCCTTTGAGTGAAGTTTCCTACGACTTCCAGGGATTTATGAACGCACAGTGAACTCCGGGGGTGTGATCGCTACGGATCGTCACTGGCGTTGCGCGGCCAAGACCTCGGTGCCGACGATGCGCGGAACGCTCGTGTCGGTCAAGTGGAATACCTGCTCGACGTGCATCCACCGACCGGTGCGCTCCTGCAGCGACACGACCGCGAGCACCGTGCCGTCCGGCCGCAGCCGGGTCGCCTCCAGGGTGATCGCCTGCACCACGCCCCAGGACTCGACGAAGTCCCCGCCGTCCCCGCCGAGCAGGTCCGGCGACAGCAGTCGGGACGCCTCCGCCGGGTTGGCCGGCAGCAGCTCGAAGAACCGCCGCACCACGTCCACCTGCGGTTGGGGCCCGACGACCAGGTGCGGGGTCGGCACCATGACCGGCGACTCGTCGGCCGCCGGCGGCGGCTGGTGCGGCCGGGCGACCGCCCGGTCGGGCCCTTCGCCGCCGAGCCGCCCCGACAGCACGTCCGGCCGCAGCGCGAACGACCCGGTGATCGACGCGGGCGGCTCGACCCGCGGTTCGACGGGACCGGCGGGGCGGTTCCCCGCCAGGATCGCGGCGCCCGCGATCCAGCCCAGGAGCACGACCGCCCCGGCGACCACACCGACCAGCCTGGCCCTGCCCCTCGGCGGCGGCTCCGGGTGCGCGCCACCCGCGAGGCCGTGCGCGCCGACCGGCTGGCGGAGCCGGACGCGCGTCGGCGCGGGCTGCTTCCGGATCAGCTCCGCCACCGTGACCGAACCCGCGCGGTTGTGCCTGCGACCGCTCGTCGTAGGGCGCTGCACTGGCGACTCCCTCGTCGTGTCGTCGCCAAGACTCGTACCGTCGGGGGCGGGTGGGAATCCAGCTCAGCGGGGGACTTCACTCGTTCGTGGCGACCAGTGGTCAAAACCCGTCGCCCGAACGGACGAAGGACTACGGAACGCGGGCGGTCACGCGCCGGGCGCGCGACGCTCCCCGTGGATCATCAGGGGGCCGTCGGTGGTGAACGACAGCTCCCGCTTCTCCGTGGTCGTGGTCCCGTCCTTGCGGGTGAGGTGCAACGTGCTCACCGTGACGCCGCGCACGGGGTCCACGCTGATCTCCCGCACCTCGACGGCCGCCACGTCGGCGAAGTCCTCGTGCAGCAACGCCTCGCCGGTCGCCCGGAACGTCTCCGACACGAGGGTCAGGGCCGTGTCGGTGTCGGCCGCCACCTGCTCGTAGAACAGCTCGGTGCTCACCGCGATCGCCTCGGGGTCCACGACCGGGCCGTCGGTCGCCGGCACGGTGGTGACCACGGGGGACGCGGCCTGCGCCGCGGTCGCGCCGTCGGTGCGCCCGACCGGGGAGCCGCCGCCGACGCCTTCGCCGTCGGCCAGACCCGCCGCGGACGCCTCGGCCGGCGTGCGGCCCGGGTCCTCGGCGGTCGTCGTCGGCGGGGGGCTGGTGGGGAAGTGGGTGAGCAGCGGCACGTCGGTCGGGTAGCCGGGCAGCGCGATGCGCTCGGCCGGGCCGCTCGAACCGACCAGGTTGGCCGCCGCGACCGCGAGCCCGACCAGGACGCCCGCCGAGGACAGCACGGCGAACCAGGCGGCCGCCTTCCACGTGCGGGGCGGCGTCACCGACGCGGGGACCAGGCCGATGTTGAACTTGCACAGCCCCACGGCGTCGGGGTGGCCGAACGGGTCCCGCGCGGCCGCCGGGCGCTCGGCCGTTGGCTCGCCGCACGTGGGCGCCCGGTGCGCCGTCCCGTCCTGCCGCCGACGCCGGTCCGACCGTTCCGCATCCCCGATGTCCATGCTCGCCGACCCCTCCCGCCCCCTGGCCGGACGGCCCTCGCGGGTTTCACCTGCCGGGCCCGAACTCACCCGGTGGGTTCGAGCCGCGCGGGGAATGGGGGTGGGACGCCGAGTACCCCGCTGCTGCCTCAGCGTAGGTGGCGGGTTCCCGTGGAGCCGGGTGGATCAGCCTTGTGGGTCTGATCCACACACTTAAGGGTGAACCTGCTCAGCTTCCGCTGTTCAGCCTCTTCCGGGTGCCCTGGAGCGCGTTGGTGGCGGCGAGGCCCGCGCCGCCCGCGATCAGCGCGCCGATGATGTCGCCGGAGACGCTGGACCCGGACGTGATCAGCAGGCCCACGAGCGCGATGATCGTCGTCACCCCGGCGACGGTCCACCGGCTGCGCACGTACTGGGCGATGGGCGCGCCCGCGGCGCGCTTGGACTTGGCGGCGGAACCGAGCATCGCGAGGTACCCGTCGTGCGCCAGCGCGGCGAGCACACCCAGGATCGCGATGAGGCCCGTGATGAGACCGATGACCATGGCACCAGTGTGCCCTCGGACAAACCCGCTGGACCATCCGTGATCGCCCTGATATCCCACCGGGGTGGAGGTCTTCTGGCACGACGCGTGCCTCGAGCACGACACCGGCACCGGGCTGTGGGAGCTGCCCGGCCGGTGGGAGTGGCTCGACGAGCCCGAACCGCACCCGGAGAACGCGGCCAGGCTGCGCACGTTCCGGCACGCCCTGCGGCACGGCCCGGTCGCGCCGCACCTGACCTTCTCGACCGGGCGGTTCGCCGACGACGAGGAGCTGGCCCGCGTCCACACCCCGTCCTACCTGGCACGATTGCGGGCGGCGTGCGCCACGGGCGCCGCCGTCGAGGTGAACACCCCGGTCGGCCCCGGCTCGTGGGACGCCGTCCGGGCCGCCGCCGGCACCGCGCTCGCCGCGTACGAGGCCGTCGCCGCCGGCCGCACGCGCCTGGCGTACGCCCTGGTCCGCCCGCCCGGCCACCACGCGCAGCGGACCATGGCGGACGGGTACTGCCTGGTCAACAACCCCGCGCTGGTCGCCGAGACGGCCCGGCGCGCGGGTCGCCGGGTCGCGGTGCTGGACTGGGACGTGCACCACGGCAACGGCACGCAGGAGGTGTTCCGCGACACCCCGGACGTGCTCACCGTGTCCGTGCACATGCGCCACGGCCCGTGGGGCGCGAACCACCCGCAGACGGGCGGGCCCGCCGAGTCGGGCCCGTCGAACATCAACGTCGAGCTGTCGCTGGGCGCGGGGGACGGCGCGTACCGGCGGGCGCTGGAGGAGGTCGCCTTCCCGGCGCTGGCCGAGTTCGGCGCGGACTTCCTGGTCTGCGCGTCCGGGTTCGACGGGTCGGCGTTCGACCCGAACGGCAGGCACAACCTGACCGCCGCGGGCTACCGGCACATCGGCCGGGCCGTGTCGGGGCTCGGGCTGCCCACCGTGCTCACGCAGGAGGGCGGCTACCTGCGCGGCTACTCGGCGCTGTGCCTGCACGCGCTGGTGGAGGGCCTGCTGGGGCTGGAGCTGCTGGAGGACCCGCTCGCCTACGTGCCGGACGACACCCAGCTCGTGAGCGCGGACCTGGCCAGGGCCAAGGCCGCGCTCACGGCGTGGGACTTCGCCCGCTGACCCCCGCGGGACCGGGGTCGGCGGTCCGGCGGGGTTACCTGCCGAGGGGGCCGCGACCCAGCTTGAGCAGGATCATCGCCAGGTCCCGGCCCTCCGGGCCGAGGTCCTTGTAGCGGTTGATGACGTCGATCTCCCGGTTGTGCACGATCCGGGTGCCGCCGGCGGCCATGCGGGCCGCGCCGATCAGCTTCGAGACCTCGACCCGTCGCTTGACCAGCCGCAACAGCTCGGCGTCCAGGTGGTCGATCTCCTGGCGCAACGCGTCGATGTCCTGGGCGGTTTCGGTGCTGTTCATCGTGACGACCTCTCGACTCTCCGGTTGGAGTCCCAGCCCTGGCAGCAGCGAAGCCCCGGGGTCCGAGGACTCCGGGGCTTCGTGGTGGCTTGTTCGGCGCTAGCGGTCCACGGGAGCCGGAGTCCGGATCCCGTAGAAAAACTCGAAGTGGGCCATGCGCACCGCCACATCATGCCACAGCCACGGGCTGTCGGGGGTACCCGGTAACGTGAACAGGCGATGAGCGCCTTGTTCGACTTGCCCCCAAGTCCCCCCTCTTCCCGGTCCGACCGGTCCCGTTCCGGGCGGCTGCTCGACGACCTCAACCCGTCCCAGCGCCGGGCCGTCGAGCACTCGGGCGCGCCGCTGCTGGTCGTCGCGGGCGCGGGCTCGGGCAAGACGCGCGTGCTGACCCGCCGCATCGCCTACCTGCTCGCCGAGCGGGACGTCCACCCCGGCGAGATCATGGCGATCACCTTCACCAACAAGGCCGCCGCCGAGATGAAGGAGCGGGTGGCCGACCTGGTCGGCGCGCGGGCCCGCTCGATGTGGGTCTCCACGTTCCACTCGATGTGCGTGCGGGTGATGCGCCGCGAGGCCAAGACCCTCGGCATGTCGTCCAACTTCTCCATCTACGACTCGGACGACACGCGCCGGCTGATCACGCTCGTGGCGCGCGACCTCGACCTGGACCCCAAGCGCTACCCGGCGCGCACGCTGGCGATCCACATCTCGAACCTCAAGAACGAGCTGGTCGACGCCGCCACCGCCAAGGAGCGCGCGGCCAACGACCTGGAGCGCCGCGTCGCCGAGGTCTACGAGAGCTACCAGCGCCGGCTGGGCGAGTCGAACTCGCTCGACTTCGACGACCTCATCATGCGCACGGTGGAGCTGCTCCAGCGGCACCCCGAGGTGGCCGAGCACTACCACCGCCGGTTCCGGCACGTGCTGGTCGACGAGTACCAGGACACCAACCACGCGCAGTACACGCTGGTCCGCGAGCTGATCGGCACGGGCTCCGACGGCGTGCCGCCGGGCGAGCTGTGCGTGGTGGGCGACGCGGACCAGTCGATCTACGCCTTCCGCGGCGCGACGATCCGCAACATCGTCGAGTTCGAGCGCGACTACCCGCAGGCCACCACGATCCTGCTGGAGCAGAACTACCGGTCCACGCAGACCATCCTCAGCGCCGCCAACGCGGTCATCTCGCGCAACCCGAACCGCCGGGACAAGCGGCTGTGGAGCGACCTGGGCGACGGCGAGAAGATCGTCGGCTACGTCGCGGACAACGAGCACGACGAGGCGCAGTTCGTCGCCAACGAGATCGACCGCCTGGTGGACGGCGGCGAGGCGAACAACGGCGAGATCGCCGTGTTCTACCGGACCAACAACCAGTCGCGCGTGTTCGAGGAGATCTTCATCCGCCTCGGCCTGCCCTACCGGGTCGTCGGCGGCGTGCGGTTCTACGAGCGGCGCGAGGTGCGCGACGCGCTGGCGTACCTGCGGGCGCTGTCCAACCCGGACGACACGGTGTCGCTGCGGCGCATCCTCAACGTGCCCAAGCGCGGCATCGGCGAGCGCGCGGAGGCGTGCGTGTCGATGTACGCCGAGCGCGAGCGGATCAGCTTCGCGGCGGCGCTGCGCGACGCGGTGACCGGCAAGGTGCCGCTGCTCAACCCGCGTTCCCGCAACGCGATCGCCGGGTTCGTCGAGCTGATGGACGAGCTGGGGGAGCTGGTCGAGCGCGGCGACGACGTGGCGGACATCCTCGAGGCGGTGCTGGAGAAGACCGCCTACCGGGCCGAGCTGGAGGCGAGCGAGGACCCGCAGGACCACACCCGCGTCGAGAACCTGAACGAGCTGGTCACGGTGGCCCGCGAGTTCACCGACCTCGGCGCGGCGGTCCCGGTGCCGGAGGAGGACGAGGGCCTTCCCTCCGAGGGCTCGCTGGCCGCGTTCCTGGAGCGGGTGTCGCTGGTCGCGGACGCCGACTCGGTGCCGGACGCGGAGTCCGACGGCGTGGTCACGCTGATGACCCTGCACACCGCCAAGGGCCTGGAGTACCCCGTCGTGTTCTGCACGGGCTGGGAGGACGGCGTCTTCCCGCACCTGCGGGCCCTGGGCGACCCGACCGAGCTGGCCGAGGAGCGCCGCCTGGCGTACGTCGGCATCACCCGGGCGCAGAAGCGGCTGTACCTGTCCCGGGCGCTGGTGCGCTCGGCGTGGGGGCAGCCGTCGGCCAACCCGGCGTCGCGGTTCCTGGACGAGATCCCGGCCGACCTGATCGACTGGCGGCGGGTGGAGCCCAGGCGGTCCGCGCCGTCCGCGCCGACGTCGTGGGGCCGCGGTTCGGGCGCCTCGCGCCCCGCGCCCACGAACGCGGGCTGGAAGGACACGCCGGCGCTCAAGCTGGACGTGGGCGACCGGGTCAGCCACGACAAGTACGGGCTCGGCCGCGTGGTCGCCGTGGACGGCTCGGGGCCCCGGGCGACGGCCACGATCGACTTCGGCGGCGCGGGGACCGTGCGGCTGATGCTCATCGGCGGCGTGCCCCTCGTGAAGCTCTGAGGCCCTGCCGGATTCCCGGGCAACCCGAATGGCACTCGCACGTCTATAGGGGTGTCACCAGCGGGACGGCCGGGTCGGTCGGGGCGAACCGGCCAGGGGGAGCCGCCGGCGGCAGCGGGGGTGTGGTGCACGGGGGCGTGCGGGAGCCGCGTCGGGGACGGTGACCGCACAGGGGGGATCGAAGGGGGACGGTTCCACAGAGCAAGGGCCGGGCTGCCTCGTGCAGCCCGGCTCTTCGCGTCGGTGCGCTCAGACGCTGATGCCCTTGGAGTTCAGCCAGGACAGCGGGTTGATCTTCTTGCCGTCCGGGTTCCACACCTCGAAGTGCAGGTGCGGGCCGGTGGAGAAGCCGCGGTTGCCCATGCGCGCGATCTGCTCGCCCGCGAGGACCTTCTGGCCCTTGCGCACGGAGTAGGTGTCCACGTGGCCGTAGACGGTCACGGAGCCGTCGGCGTGCTCGACCTTGACCCAGAGGCCAAAACCGCTTGCGGGACCGGCCTCGATCACGACACCATCCGCGGCGGACAGGATCGGGGTGCCGATGGGGCCGGCGATGTCGATGCCGTAGTGCATCTCGCCCCAGCGACCACCCCACCCGGACGTGAACTCGCCGGCGGCGGGGCGGGCGAACTTGGGTCGCCTGGCCTCGGCCTCCTCGGCCTCGCGGGTCTCGGTGATCTGCTGGCTCTTGACGAGCTTCTGCGCCTCGGCCGCCGGGTCGACCGTCTTCGCGACGGGCAGGACCTGCGGGGACGCCGGACCGGTGCCGCCGACGCCGAACGCGGCGGCGCCGTCGGCGGCGTTCGCGAGCGGGGTGACCTCGTCGGACGAGGACGGCGAGTCGGAGCCGAGGGCGTGGAGCGTCTGCCCTGCGCCGGCGGCCGCGAAGGCGCCGACGGCGACCGCGGCGACCACGATCCGGCCGCGCAGCGCCGAGGGCGGGGGCGGGAGCCGGTGAGAGCCCACGCCACGGGTCGAAGCGCGGTCTGCCGCTTCTTCGAGCACCGCAGAGCTCGTATGGCCGCCGGGGGAGCGGTGTTGAGACAAAACCTGGCCTTCCGTCTTCGGGGAGTCCGGTCGGACTGCCGGGCGGGGGATCCCGGTGAGCCGGTCGGGGTACCGACTCGTCGTCCTGCTTGTGACCAGACCGTGACAACGGACCGGGGGAAGATAACGGCGCGGAGCCCTTAAGGGCAATCCCCGATGACGATGTCTACCGTTTAGCGGTCAGTGGGACACACCCGCGTATGAGTGGTCACTCACCGTCGCCGTATCGCTCCGAAACCCGGTGGGTCCAGGCACGATGGGGTGAGAGGGGTTGCCATGCGAACGAGTGATCGCAGTCACAATTAGATCAAGTACCCGCGTGTCGATCGAGAGCGAAAGGTGACCTGAATCACGTATCCGGTGCTCCTCCACGACGAGCGCCGGGTGCGTCAACCGGGCGTTGGCCTGCGGGACGATCACCTGGTCCAACTCGCTCCACACCACGACGAACCGGGTGCGGCAGGGCGGGGACGGTTCGGCCAATTCGGACAACAGCTCCGAACCGGGCCTCAACTGCCTGGTCAGGGGCGTGGGCAGCAGGTAGGCGGCCAGGGTGCCGCGGTGCGGGGTGCCGAGGGTGGTCAGCGTGCGCACCCGCTCGTCGCCGCCGAGGCGCTGCACGTAATAACGGGCGATGAGCCCGCCCAACGAGTGGCCGACCACGTGCACCCGGTCGGCCCCGGTCCGCTCGCGGATCCGCTCGACCTGCTCCCCGAGCAGCGCCGCCGACCGCCGGACGTCCCCCGTCACCGCGGTCAGCACGCTGTGGTTCACCGCGTGCACGGCGGTGAAGCCCCGCCTCCGCAGCGCCCCCGACAGCACTGCGAAGGCGGACCTGTTGTCCCCGATGCCGTGCACCAACACGATGGGGGTGCCCGCCGCTTCCCCGGCCGAAACGAGGAGACCGCGCCGGCGGGGCGGGAGGCGGTCGGTGCGGTAGTGGCGATCGGCCTTCGGCCTCTCCTCCAACGCGCCCCACGGGTACAGCACGGTGTGCGCCGCCAGCCAGGCCGCCTCGACCGCCACACCGCGCACCCCGGCCGGCGACGCGACCGCCCGCAGCACGCCCCCGGCCGGCCCGAGGGCCTTGCCCGCCACCCGGAGCCCGGCGTCCAGCCGGTTCGCCCAGGTGGTCGCGAACCGGTCCAGCCCGGTCGCCGCGAGCGGGTCCGCCCAGGTCGCCTTGAGCCGGTCCGCCCAGCCGGCCGCGAGCCGGCCCCCGGAAGTCGATGATGCCCCCATCGACCACCAGTACCCGGTGCCCGCCCCGCGCAACCCGGCCCTGCGCAACCCGGCCCTGCGCAACCCGGCCCTGCACAACCCGGCCCTGCACAACCCGGCCCTGCACAACCCCGCCCTGCACAACCTCAGCCCCGCGCAACCTCCCGGTCCGCGCTCGCCCCTGCACAACCTCAGCCCCGCGCAACCTCCCGGTCCGCGCTCGCCCCTGCACAACCTCCGGTCCGCGCTCGCCCTGCGCAACCCGGGGCCGCGCGGTGCCGGCCGTCGCCGTGCCCGCGGTTTTGCTAGCGTCCGGCCGGTGACCCGAACCGCTGAACCGGTCTCACCGCCCACCACGAGACTGCGGGCGGCGGTCGGGGTGGCCGCGGCGGGCGCGTTGCTCACCGCGGTGGCCCCGGCTGTCGGCGTGGTCGACGCCTCCGCGCCGCCCGCGTTCACGGCCTGGCCGCTGCTGGCGCTGCTCGCCGTGCTCCCCACGGCCCTGGCGGCCGTCTTCCTCGCTCGCGGCCAGGAGCTGACCGCGGCGGCGGCGCTCGTCGCGCCCGCCGTGTTCGCCGTCGGACGGCTGCTCAACGACCTGCAACTCGTCCTCGACCCGGTCGACGCCTCCCGCCCGGAGCTGTTCCGGCCGCAGTCCCTCGCCGCGCCCACCCCCACCGCGGGCGCGTGGCTGCTCGTCGCCGGGCACGTCCTGCTGATCGCCGCGGGCGCGCTGGCGACCCTCGGCGCGGAACCGGACGTCCGCAGCGAACGGGCGGGCTTCGTCCGGCCCGCGACGGCCGGCATCGTGGCGGGCATCGGCCTGTTCACCGCGCCGTTCACCTCGACCGACGCGCTGATCCCGGCCCGCGGCCCGTTCGAGTCGCCGACGCTGCCGATGCTCGGCGGGCTCGTCCTCACCCTCGCCGCGCCCGCCCTCGCGGTCCTCGCGGCCAGCGCCACCACCCACGAGGCCCGCAGGGGCGGCCTGCTCGGCCTGGCCGCCGCCCTGCTCGCTCTCGCGCTGCCGCCGATCGCGACGGCCCTCGCCGTGGACCGCGTGGGCCCGGCCGTCGGCCCGTTCCTCGTGCTCGCCGCCGCCGTCGCGCTCGCGTGGCCGCAGCGGACCCCCAAGGACGCCGACCCGCACGACCTCGAACTGCCGGGCCAACGCCGGCTGCACGTCATCGCGGGCACGGCCGGCCTGCTCGCCGCGGCGGCCGCGGCCGCCGGCGCGTCCACCGCCCAGCTCGTCGTGCCCGCCGGCTTCCCCGCGCCCACGGCCTACGCCGCGCGCCTGCTCTGGCCGGCCGCGATCGCCCTCGCCGTGCTCGCCGCCGCACTGCTCGCCAAGGCCGCCGTCCGCCCCGCCTTCACCGTCGCCACGGCCACCGTCGGGCTCGCCGCCGCCGGCGCGCTCGACGCCGTGTTCGCCGCGACGCGGGTCAACCTCGTCCAGCCGGGGGTCGGCGTCTGGTTCACCGCGGGCTCCGTGGTCGCCGCGGCGGTCGCCGCCGTCCTCGCCGCGCTGGCCGGCGCGGTGGAGCGGGACGAGATCGGCACGACCACGACCGAACCGCCGCTGCCGCTGGTCGCCACCACCCTGATCGCCGCGCTGCTCGCCCTCGGCGCGTTCGCCCTGCCCGTGCTGCGCGCGCCGGACTTCGTGCCGTTCGGCGCGTTCGGGTTGCGCGTCGGCTCCTTCGGCTTGCTCGTCGCGTTGCTCGCGGTCGTGGCCGCCGCCGGCATCGCGCTCAAGGCCCGGCCGGGCCGGGGCGCGGCGCTGCTGCTCGGCGCGGCCGTCGTCACGGCCGTCCGCGCCCTGGAGTACCCGCTGACCGCCGCCCGCGCCGCCGAGGCCGCGCCCGGTCCGGGCCTGTGGCTCGCCGTCGCCGCGACGGCCGCGTTCCTCGTCGCCGGCGCGCTGCGCACGGCCCGCTGAATCGGTGTGGTGATCGACCTCACCACCTCTATGACGGACTTCACGGGCGTGGGGTGCGGTGGAGTCCGAGCAGGTCGATAGTGTCTTGCGAAGCCGCGTCGAGCCGGTCCCCCACGGCTGTGCCGGCGTTCCAGGTGATGCCTGGTACGTGTGGGCGCCAGGCCCCGGCCTGGAGCGCCGGACCATGAGGACCGCACGACATGACGCGGTGTCCGACACCGACGTCGCAGGAGACCCGAGTGGACCTGTACGAGTACCAGGCGAAGGACCTCTTCGCCGCCCACGACGTCCCGGTACTTCCGGGCGACGTGGCGAGCACCCCCGCCGAGGCGAAGGCCATCGCCGAGCGCTTCGGCCAGACCGTCGTGGTCAAGGCCCAGGTCAAGACGGGTGGCCGTGGCAAGGCGGGCGGCGTCAAGCTCGCCGAGACCCCGGACGAGACCGAGGCCAAGGCCGAGGCGATCCTCGGCCTGGACATCAAGGGGCACGTCGTTCACCGCGTGCTGGTGACGCCCGCGTCCGACATCGCCGAGGAGTACTACTTCTCCTTCCTCCTCGACCGCGCCAACCGCACCTTCCTGGCCATGGCCAGCGTCGAGGGCGGCATGGACATCGAAGAGGTCGCCGCGACCAAGCCCGAGGCCCTGGCCAAGGTGCCGGTGGACGCGATCAAGGGCGTGGACCGCGCGAAGGCCGACGAGATCGTGGCCGCGGCCAAGTTCCCGGCCGAGGTGGCCGACCAGGTGGCCGACGTCATCGTGAAGCTGTGGGACACCTTCGTCTCCGAGGACGCCACGCTGGTCGAGGTCAACCCGCTGGTCCGCGACCCCGAGGGCAGGATCGTCGCGCTCGACGGCAAGGTCACCCTCGACGAGAACGCCTCCTTCCGCCACCCCGGCCACGAGGCGCTGGTCGACAAGCAGGCCGAGGACCCGCTGGAGGCCAAGGCCAAGGCGAAGGGCCTCAACTACGTCAAGCTCGACGGCCAGGTCGGCATCATCGGCAACGGCGCCGGTCTCGTGATGTCCACCCTGGACGTGGTGGCGTACGCCGGCGAGAAGCACAACGGCGTCAAGCCCGCGAACTTCCTCGACATCGGCGGCGGCGCGTCGGCCGAGGTCATGGCCAACGGCCTGGACATCATCCTGCACGACCCCGACGTGCGTTCGGTGTTCGTGAACGTGTTCGGCGGCATCACCGCGTGCGACGCGGTGGCCAACGGCATCGTGGCCGCGCTGGGCATCCTGGGCGACGAGGCCACCAAGCCGCTCGTGGTCCGCCTGGACGGCAACAACGTGGAGGAGGGCAGGCGGATCCTCGCCGAGGCCAACCACCCGCTGGTCACCGTGGTGGACACTATGGACAACGCGGCCGACAAGGCCGCCGAGCTCGCGGCTGCGGGGGTCTGACGATGGCTATCTTCATCACCAAGGACAGCAAGGTCATCGTCCAGGGCATGACCGGCGCCGAGGGCACCAAGCACACCAAGCGGATGCTGGCGTCCGGCACGACCATCGTCGGCGGCGTGAACCCGCGCAAGGCGGGCGAGAAGGTCGACTTCGACGGCACCGTGCTGCCGGTGTTCGGCACCGTGGCCGAGGCCGTGGAGGCCACCGGCGCCGACGTCACCGTGATCTTCGTGCCGCCGGCGTTCGCCAAGGCGGCCGTCATCGAGGCGATCGACGCGGGCATCGGCCTGGCCGTCGTGATCACCGAGGGCATCCCGGTGCACGACACCGCCGCGTTCTGGGCGCACGCCGTCGCGACCGGCAACAAGACCCGGATCATCGGCCCGAACTGCCCCGGCCTGATCAGCCCCGGGCAGTCCAACGCGGGCATCATCCCGGCCAACATCTCCGGCCCGGGCAAGATCGGCCTGGTGTCGAAGTCGGGCACGCTGACCTACCAGATGATGTACGAGCTGCGGGACTTCGGCTTCTCCACCGCGATCGGCATCGGCGGCGACCCGATCATCGGCACCACCCACATCGACGCGCTGGCGGCCTTCGAGGCCGACCCGGAGACCGCGGCGATCGTGATGATCGGCGAGATCGGCGGCGACGCCGAGGAGCGGGCTGCGGCCTACATCAAGGAGAACGTCACCAAGCCGGTCGTCGGCTACGTGGCGGGCTTCACCGCGCCCGAGGGCAAGACGATGGGCCACGCGGGCGCGATCGTGTCCGGCTCGGCCGGCACCGCGCAGGCGAAGAAGGAGGCCCTGGAGGCCGCGGGCGTGAAGGTCGGCAAGACGCCGAGCGAGACCGCCGCCCTCATGCGCGAGATCATGCAGTCCATCGGCTGACGCTGCTCCGTTCGGGCAACCCGCCGAGGGCCACCTCCCCCGTGAGGTGGCCCTCGGTGCGTGTTCGGACGAGTCAATGCGCACATTGGGGGGAACCACGGGAGTCCGGTCGCCGTCGGAGAGTGTGCATCGGCTAGCGTTCTGTCGACCCGAAATCAGTTCGCAGGTGGAGGAGACCGCATCATGTCCCAGCCGTACGGCGCCCCTCAGCAGCCGCCGGGTCCGGCGCAGCCGGCGGTGGGTGTGAACCTGAACCTCATCCTTCCGCTGGTCGCCGCCGGTCTGGCGCTGATCGCGTTCCTGCTCGCGTTCGCCGACGACGTGCCGTCCTCCGAGTACCTGTACGCGGCGGGCACGCTCGCGGGCCTGTCCGTGCTGCCGAAGGCGCCCAAGGGCCTGCTGTACGCGGCGGTGCCGTTCGCGCTGATCCCCACGCTGGGGCTGCTCCAGGGTCTGATCACCACCGAGGCCGACGTCCAGGGCATGCAGATCGTGCTGCTGATCGTGTCGCTGCTGCTCACGGCGGCCGTCGTGATGAGCCTGCTGCTGGAGACGGGCATCGTGAAGCTGCAGCCGAAGACCGCGAACGTCTACGGCCAGCCGGGCGGCTGGAACCCGCACTCGGGCGCGTTCCCGCAGCAGGGCCAGCAGCCGCAGCAGTTCGGCCCGCCGTCCGGCCAGTTCGGCCAGCAGGCCCCGCCGCCGCAGCAGCAGGGCCAGGCGCAGCCCTCCCAGCCGCAGCCGACGTCCTACATGCCGCAGCCGGGCCAGTTCGGCCAGCCCGGCCCGCAGCCCGGCCAGGGCACGCCGCCCGGCGGTTTCGGCGGCCCGCAGCAGGGCTGAGCACGTCGTGAGAGGGGGTGGGGGGGGGGCGGGGTGCGCGGCCGCAGACGCACACGGCGCGCGCCGCGGGAGGCACCGGGACCCCCCGGCAGGGTACGTCT
>NZ_JBHYXZ010000003.1:61199-65227 GCF_042752395.1 Actinosynnema sp. NPDC059335
CCCCGCCCTCCCCGCCGCGCGCGGGGTGGGGGGGGCCGGCGGGGGGCGTGCCTCCGGGTGGTGGGGGGGGGCCCCGCCCGGCCCCCCCCCCACCCCTCTTCGCGTGCCCGGCGCGTCTCGCCCGAACGGCTCACCGCTACTGGGACAGTGGGAGGATGTCGGTGCAGCAAACGACCTCGCACGGCGTCGTGGCGGACTCCGTCCGACCGCCCGAGTTCTCCCGCGCCGAACGCGTGCGGGTGCTCACGATGACCGCGGTCGGATCGGTGGTGATCGGCTACGCGGGCGTCGCCGCCCTCCTCGCGCTGGTCTCCTCGACGGCCGCGCACGCGTCGTTCTCCACCACGGGCGTGCTCACCGCGGCCGCGCCGGGCTGGCTGGTCGCGCACCACGTGCCGCTGCGCTTCGACGGCGGGCAGCTCGGCCTGCTGCCGCTGCTGCCCACGGTGCTGGTCATGCTGCTGGTGTACCGGGCGGCGGCGGGCGCGGCGGACCGCCTGGGGCTGTTCGAGCCGTTGCAGGCGCGGTCGGTGGTGTTCGGCATCGCGGGCGCGCACGCCGTGGTGGGCAGCGTGATCGCGTTCCTGATGGGCGACGAAGGCCCGGTCCGCGCGACGCCCGCGGTGGCGTTCTTCGGGTGCGCGGTGGTGTCCGGGGTCGCGGCGGTCGCCGGGGTCGCGCAGCGCTGCGGCCTGGTGGAGGTCGTGTTCGAGCGGGTCGACTCGGTGGCGCGGCGCGGGTTGCGCGCGGGCGCGTCGGCGCTGTTCGCGCTGGCGGCGGCGGGCGCGCTGGTGCTGGCGCTGGGCCTGGTGCTGTCCTGGCCGACCACCGCCTCGCTGTTCGACCAGAGCGGCGGCACGATCGGCACCGGCCTGGGCATCTGGCTGCTGTGCCTGGCGTACCTGCCGAACGCGGTGGTCGGCGCGCTGTCGTACGTGGTGGGCGCGGGGTTCTCGATCGGGCCGGTGGTCGTCGGGCCGCTGGAGTTCGTCGGCGGTCCGGTGCCCGCCGTGCCGCTGCTGGCCGCGTTGCCGGAGGAGCAGGCCGGCTACCTGCCGCTGGTGCTGGTGCTGCCGGGCGTGGTCGGCGTGCTCGTCGGGCTGTCGCTGCGCGACGCCGCCGGCACGCCCCGGTCGCGGGTGCGCGCGGTGCTGGTCGCGGCGGTCACCGCGGGCGTCGGCACGTTGGTGCTGGCCGCGGTGTCCGGTGGCGCGCTGGGCGGCGGGGCGTTCGACCCGGTCACCGTCCCGGCCGGGTTGCTGGCCGTGCTCACGTTCGCCTGGGTGGCCGTGCCGGGCGGGGTCGTGGCGTGGTTCGCCGGGCCCCGGCCGCCGCGCGTGGTGGCCCCCGTCGTGGACGAGGTCGCGGCGGACGTCGCCGACGACGAGCCCGCTGACGACGAGGACTACGACGAAGACGACGAGGAAGTCGAGTACGACGAGGAAGAGGGAGAACTCGAGGAGGAGTTCGAAGAGGAAGAGGACGACGACGAGTTCGACCACGACCTCGACGAGTACGACGACCTCGAGGAGGAGTTCGAGGACGAACCGGACGATGACTCGGACGAGAGATCGGAGGAGGACGGGTCGGACGAGGAGGGCGAAGCGGACCGGGACGACGACGGCGACGGCCCGGACGACGAGCCCGGCGACGCCGACCCGGACCTGGCCGACAAGCCCCGGTAGGCAACGCCTAGGCTGCTCTTGAGCTGCTGTGACAGTAACCGGCAAGGAGAGCACGCTGAGCGCCGCGACCACACTCCGGCTTCCCGTCCCCGCCAGGGTCGTCGTCCTCGTCTCCGGTTCCGGCACGCTGTTGCAGGCGCTGCTGGACGCGGCGGCCGATCCCGGCTACCCGGTCGAGGTCGTCGCCGTCGGCGCGGACCGCGACGGCATCGAGGGGCTGAGCCGCGCCGAGCGCGCCGGCGTCCCCGGCTTCGCGGTCAAGCTGCGCGACCACGCCGACCGCGACGCGTGGGACACCGCCCTGGCCGACGCCGTCGCGGCCCACGAGCCGGACCTGGTGGTCTCCGCCGGGTTCATGAAGATCCTCGGACCCGCCTTCCTGGCCCGCTTCGGCGGCCGGATGGTCAACACCCACCCCGCGCTGCTGCCCGCGTTCCCCGGCGCGCACGGCGTCCGCGACGCCGTCGACTACGGCGTGAAGGTGACCGGCGCGACCGTGCACCTGGTGGACGGCGGGGTGGACACCGGCCCGATCCTGGCCCAGGAGGCGGTCGTCGTCGCCGAGGACGACGACGTCGAGAGCCTGCACGAGCGCATCAAGGTGGTGGAGCGGCGGCTGCTGGTCGACGTGGTCGCCCGCCTGGCCCGCGAGGGCTGCACCGTGAACGGACGAAAGGTGAGCATCCCGTGACCACTCCTGCCGAGAGGCGACCGGTTCGCCGGGCCCTGATCGGGGTTTCCGACAAGTCGGGGCTGCTGGAACTGGCCACCGGCCTGCACGCGGCCGGGGTCGAGATCGTCTCCACCGGCGGCACGGCGCGCGCGCTGGCCGACGCGGGCGTGCCGGTCACGCCGGTCGAGCGGGTCACCGGGTTCCCGGAGGCGCTGGACGGGCGGGTGAAGACGCTGCACCCCGGCGTGCACGCGGGCCTGCTCGCCGACACCCGGCGCGAGGAGCACGTGGCGAAGCTGCGGGAACTGGGCATCGAGCCGTTCGACCTGCTCGTGGTGAACCTGTACCCGTTCACCGAGACCGTGGCGTCGGGCGCGTCGGCGGACGAGTGCGTGGAGCAGATCGACATCGGCGGGCCGGCCATGGTGCGCGCGTCGGCGAAGAACCACGCCAGCGTGGCCGTCGTGGTGGACCCGTCGCGGTACTCGTGGGTGCTGGAGCAGGTCGCGGCCGGCGGGTTCACGTTGGCGGAGCGGCAGCGGTTGGCCGTGGACGCGTTCCGGCACACCGCGTCCTACGACGTGGCCGTGGCGTCGTGGTTGGGCGGCGTGGTGGCCCCCGACGACGAGGGTTCGGGCTTCCCCGGCTGGGTCGGCGCGACGTGGGACCGCAAGCAGGTGCTGCGCTACGGCGAGAACCCGCACCAGCGGGCCGCGCTCTACACGCGGGGCGACGGGCGCACGGGGCTCGCGACGGCGCAGCAGCTGCACGGCAAGGAGATGTCCTACAACAACTTCGTGGACGCGGACGCCGCGTGGCGCGCGGCGTGGGACCACGAGCTGCCGTGCGTGGCGATCATCAAGCACGCCAACCCGTGCGGCATCGCGGTGTCCCGGGTGGACGGTCCCGGCGCGATCGCCGAGGCGCACCGCAACGCGCACGCGTGCGACCCGGTGAGCGCGTTCGGCGGCGTGATCGCGGCCAACCGCGAGGTGACGCTGGAGATGGCCGAGCAGGTCGCGGAGATCTTCACCGAGGTGATCATCGCGCCGTCGTACGCCGACGGCGCGGTGGACGTGCTCACGCGCAAGAAGAACATCCGCATCCTGGTCGCGCCGGCGCCCGAGCGCGGCGGCCTGGAGATGCGCGCGGTGTCGGGCGGGTTGCTGGTGCAGACGGCGGACACCATCGAGGCCGAGGGCGACGACCCGGCCAAGTGGACGTTGGCGTGCGGCACGCCGCTGGACGAGGAAGGGCTGGCCGACCTCGCGTTCGCGTGGCGGGCGTGCCGGGCGGTGAAGTCGAACGCGATCCTGCTGGCGTCCGGCGGCGCGACGGTCGGCGCGGGCATGGGGCAGGTCAACCGGGTCGACGCGGCCCGGCTGGCGGTCGCGCGCGCGGGTGACCGGGCGCGGGGCGCGGTGGCGGCGTCGGACGCGTTCTTCCCGTTCCCGGACGGGTTGGAGGTGCTGCTGGAGGCCGGTGTGCGCGCGGTCGTGCAGCCCGGTGGGTCGGTGCGTGACGCCGAGGTGATCGCGGCGGCGGAGGCGGCCGGCGCGACGGTGTACCTGACCGGCACGCGCCACTTCGCGCACTAGTTCCGTCGGTCCCGGGGGTCCTCGCGCGTGGGGGGTGCCCCGGGCCGTTGCGCGTGAGCGGGTGGTGAGCTA
>NZ_JBHYXZ010000003.1:65237-130812 GCF_042752395.1 Actinosynnema sp. NPDC059335
GCGGCGGGGGGGCGGGGGGGGGGGGGGGGGGCGGGGGGGTGGTTGCCCGGCCCCGCCCCGCCCCACTGCGCCATTTTGTCCGGGGGGCCGGGGGGCCCCCCGCGGGGGGGGGCCCCCCCGGGCCGTTCCGCGTCAGCGGGAGGTCAGCTCCTCGGCCGTGCGGCGGGCGACCGCCTCGGCGTCGGCGACGGGGAACGCCGAGTCGGAGAAGAAGCCCTTGTCGCGGCCCTGGTACCGGATGTTCCACACGACCGTGCCCTTGCGGACGACGAGGTTCACCTCGGTCAGGTCGGTCGGCGAGGCCGGGATGATGATCATCGCTTCGTCGCCGAGGTCGTCGATGACCTTGGCCTGCTCGCCGTTGGCGTAGGACATGAAGCTCGTGTAGTTGCCGTGGGCCTGCTCGACGTTGCGGTCGGGCTTGTCGGAGAACGTGGTGAAGTCGTAGACGAGGAAGCTGAGGCGGCGCGGGTCGCGACCGTCCCTGCCCGCGGTCTGCTCCCACGCGCAGTGGCTCTGCTTCATGCCCTTCCTGGCGTCGGTCGGGGCCTGGATGAGGCGGAAGCTGCTGACGCGGGCCTGTGACCTGAGGTCGGCGCTCAGCTCGCAGCCGGCGATCGGCTCGGTGCCCGGTCCGCCGCCGGGCTCCTCGACGTACTCCAGGTACATCGAGCCGAAGACGCCGGCCACGACGAGCGCGACGACGCCGATCGCGATGCCGACGACCAGGCCGGTGCGGTTCTTCCCGGGCGGACCGTACGCGCCCGGCTGGTGCGGGAACCCGGGCTGCCCCGGCTGCTGGAAGCCGGGCTGCTGGAACGCCGGCTGCTGAGCCCCGGGCTGCTGGACCGCGGTCTGCTCGAACCCCGGCTGCCGGAACTCCGGTGGCGGGCCGTACCCGGCGTGCTGCCGGGGATCCGGCGGGCCGTAGCCGGGTTGGGGCGCGTAACCGGGATTCGGCCGGGGCTGGGGCGGGTACTGCGGGTTCTGCGGGTCCTGAGGTGCGTTCACGGTTCCCCCCGTGGTGCGGTCGGTGCGCGCGGAGCAGTCTGCCGGCCACCCGATCGGGGACCTCGCCGGCATTGACAGCGGGTGGTTCCTTCGCGATAAGATCGACCCGTCGTTCGAACAGGTGTTCGAGAGGCAAAGGTCGCCGAACTTCCCACGGCGATCCGCGCACAGGGGTGCGCGCGGATCGGTTGGGAGGAGGGCGGGTGTCCAGGTCGGCAACGGCGACGTTGACCGCGCTCGGGGTAGGCGCGGCCGGCGAGCTGACCGCGGCACCGGCTCGGACCCTGCCGGTTCGCGGGGAACTGGCAGGGCTCCTCCCGTGGGGCGGCCTGAGGCGGGGCAGCACGGTGTCGGTGCGCGGGGCGACATCGTTGCTGCTCGCGCTGGTGGCCGAGGCGACGGCGGAAGGCTGCTGGGCGGCCGTGGTCGGCCTGCCGGGGTGCGGGGCGCTCGCGGCGGCCGAGTTGGGCGTGGCCGTCCACCGGCTGGCCCTGGTTCCCCGCCCGGGTCGGGACCAGGGCGAGGTCGAGAAGACCGTGGCCGCGCTGCTGGACGGGTTCGACCTGGTCGCGGTGGCCACACCGGTCACCCCGGCGACCGCCCGCAAGCTCGCCGCGAGGGCCCGCAACCGCAAGTCGGTCCTGCTGCCCTTCACCATCCCGTGGCCGGGCGCGGACGTGGAACTGACCGCGACCTCCGCCCGGTGGTCCGGCCTGGAGGCCGGTCACGGCCTGCTGACCACCCGCACCATCACCGTCCGGGCAACCGGCCGCGGAGCCGCCGCGCGCCCCCGGCAGACCACCTTCCTGCTACCCGGCACCACCGCCCCGACCCCACCGAAGCCCTCCCTGGTCCCGGTCCCCACCACCGCTCCTCCGCCGACCACCGCTCCTCCGTCGGCGGGCGCTCCTGCGCCGGCCGGTGCTCCCGCGTTGGCCGGTGCTCCCGCGTTGGCCGGCGCTTCTCCGTTGACCGGCGCTCCTGCCTTGACCGGCGCTCCTCCGTTGGCCAGTGCTCCTGCGCTGAACGGCGCTCCTCCGTTGAGCGGCGAGTCCGCGTTGGCCGGCGGACCCGCGCTGAGCGGCGAACCCGCGCCGCGGTCCGCCGGCCCATCGGCCCCGCCGACCGCAGCTCCCTTGCGACCACCGCCTGCCGCTCTCCCGCTTGCGCCGCCGGCGGATCTCTCGCCGACCGCGGATCCGTCGCCGCCGGCGGCCGTGGAGGGTTCGCTGCCGCCTGCGGATCCCTTGCCGTGGCGAACCGTTGGCCGATCGCTGTTAGCCGTCGTCCCGCCCGCGTTCCCCGTCGCCGAGGCGGCGTGACCCTCCGCCAACCCGACTCCCCGAAGAGGTGAACTCCTGTACACGCTTGCCGTTTGGTGTCCCGACTGGCCGGTGGTGGCGGCCTCCGCCGAGGCGTCGCACCCGCCCCACCTGCCTGCCGCCGTCGTCAGATCGGGTGAAATCGTGGCCTGCTCGGCGGTCGCGCGTGCCGAAGGGGTGCGGCGCGGGATGCGGCGGCGCGCGGCCCAGGGGCAGTGCCCCGAGCTGGTCGTCTTCGAGTACGACGAGGTCCGCGACGCCCGCCGCTTCGAACCGGTCGCGGCGGCGGTGGAGGAACTCGCGCCCGGCATCGAGGTGGTCCGGCCGGGGCTGGTGGTGGTCGCGGCGAAGGGGCCGGTCGGCTACTACTCGTCCGCCGAGCTGGCCGCCGAGCGCCTGGTCGACCACGTCGCGGTGCGGGCCGGGGTCGAGGCGCAGGTGGGGTTCGCCGACGGGCTGTTCGCGGCGACCCTGGCCGCGCACCGCGGGCTGATCGTGCCGCCCGGCGCGACGAGGGAGTTCCTCGCGCCGCTGGGCATCACCGAGCTGGACCAGCCCGCCGAGCACCGCGCGGACCGGGCCGAGCTGGTCGACCTGCTGCGCCGCCTCGGCCTGCGCACCCTGGGCGCGTTCGCCGCCGTGCCCGAGCGGGACGTCGCGACCCGCTTCGGCCGCGCCGCCGCGCTCGCCCACCGGCTGGCCTCCGGCCTGGAGGAACGTCCCCGGTCCCGACGCCGCCCGCCACCCGAGCTGTCCGTCACCCGGGACCTCGACCCGCCGATCGACCGGGTCGACGCGGCGGCGTTCGCGGCCAGGGGCCTCGCCGAACGCCTGCACGCGGGCCTCGCCGACCGGGGCCTGGCCTGCACCCGCCTCGGCATCCGGGCCACCACCGAGAACGGCGAGGAGCTGCACCGGGTGTGGCGCTGCGCCGAACCGCTCACCCCGCAGGGCATCGCGGACCGGGTCCGCTGGCAGCTCGACGGCTGGCTCACCCGGACCCGGCTCACGTCCGGCATCCACCTGCTCCGCCTCGACCCGGAGGAGGTGGTCGACGCCACCGCCCTGCAACTGGGCCTGTGGCCGGGCGCGGGCCGGGACCAGGGCGAGGCGGCAGAACGCGCGGCCCGCGCGATGGTGCACGTCCAGGGCCTGCTCGGGCCGGACGCTGTGCTCACACCCGTGCTCGGCGGCGGTCGCGGGCCGGTCGAGCGGGTGCGGCTGGTGCCGTGGGGCGACGAGCGCACCCCGGCGGCCGACCCGGGCGAACCGTGGCCGGGGCAGTTGCCCGCGCCGTCGCCCGCGACGGTGTTCGCCGAGCCCGAACCGGTCGCGCTGCTGGACGAGTCGGGCGCGGACGTGGTGGTCACCGGCTACGCCGAACTGGTCGTGCGGCCGCACCGGATCGTGCACGGCGGTCGGGCGCGGCAGGTCGTGGCGTGGTCGGGGCCGTGGCCGGTGGACGAGCGCTGGTGGGACGCGGAGACCGCGATGCGCGGTGCCCGACTGCAGGTGCTGGGAGCCGCGGCGGACGGCGAGGAACAGGCGTTCCTGCTGATCCGCGCGGGAGGCAAGTGGGCGGTGGAAGGGGTGTACGACTGATGAGCGGTGACGTTCCCGAGCCGGACCGTCGTGGTCTGGCCGAGTGGCTGGACGGCTGCGCCGGATCTCCCGACGTGCCGGAGCAGCGCGGCGGACCGGCCTACGTGGTGAGCTTCGGCTGGCTCCCGGCGCGACTGCCCCCGGCGGAGCCGACGATCCCGACACCCCGGCGAGCCCTCGACGACTCGCCGCCCCGGGACGAACCACGCCGGAACCCGCCCCGCCACGCGGCCTCCCGGGACGAGTCGCCCCGGAACCCGTCCCGCCACAAGGCCCCTCGGGACGAGTCGCGCCGGAACCCGTCCCGCCACAAGGCCCCTCGGGACGAGTCGCGCCGGAACCCGTCCCGGCACGAGCCTCATCGGGACGAGTCGCGCCGGAACCCGTCCCGGCACGAGCCCCATCGGGATGATCCGCGCCGGCACGAGCCGCGTGGGGACGAGCCGCGCTGATGGGCTGGAACAACCCCCCGGTCCGCTGGTCGGAGCTGGAGCGCGCGTTGTCCGGGAAGCCACCGGCACCGGACGGCGGCGACAGCCCGGCGTGGACGCACCGCCGCGAGCGCTACGAAGCGCCGCCCGACTTCGCGGTCAAGGTGGACGACCTCGGGGCCACGCGCGCCCGCGTGCCGTACGTCGAGCTGCACTGCCACTCCAACTTCAGCTTCCTCGACGGCGCGAGCCACCCGGAGGAGCTGGTGGAGGCGGCGCAGCAGCTCGGGCTGGACGGGGTGGCGCTGACCGACCACGACGGCATGTACGGGGTGGTGCGGTTCGCCGAGGCCGCCAAGGAGCTGGGCGTGCGGACGGTGTTCGGCACCGAGCTGAGCCTCGGGTTGTCCACGCCGCGGACCGGGGAGCCCGACCCGGAGGGCGAGCACCTGCTCCTGCTGGCCACCAACAGCGACGGCTACCACGCGTTGTGCCGCACCATCACCACCGGTCAGTTGGCGGACGGCAGCGAGAAGGGGCGGCCGGTCTACCGGCTGGAGGAGGTCGTCGCGGACACCCGGGACGACTGCGTCGTGCTCACCGGCTGCCGCAAGGGCGCGGTGCGGCGGGCGTTGGCGCGGGAAGGGCCGGAGGCGGCGTTCGCCCGGTTGCGCGAGCTGGTCGACCTGTACGGGGCGGACCGGGTGTTCGTGGAGCTGACCGACCACGGCTACCCCGAGGACGGCCCGCGCAACGACCTGTTCTGGGGCATGGCCCACGAGCTGGGGCTGCCGACCGTGGCGACGAACGCCGTGCACTACGCGGTGCCCGCGCGCGGCCGGTTGGCGGCGGCGATGGCGGCGGTGCGGGCGCGGCGCAGCCTGGACGAGATGGCGGGCTGGCTGCCGCCCGGCCGCACGGCGTGCCTGCGGTCGGGGGAGGAGATGGCCCGCCGGTTCGCCCGGTTCCCCGGCGCGGTCCACCGGTCGGCCGTGCTCGGCATGCAGTGCCAGTTCGACCTCAAGCTGATCGCGCCGCAACTGCCGCCGTTCGACGTGCCGCCCGGCCACGACGAGAACAGCTACCTGCGTGAGCTGACCTACGAGGGCGCGGCCCGCCGCTACCGCTCGATCGGCGAGAACCCCAGGGCGTACCGACAGGTCGAGCACGAGCTGAAGATCATCGAGGAGTTGAACTTCCCCGGCTACTTCCTCGTCGTGCACGACATCGTGTCGTTCTGCCGGCGCAACGACATCCTCTGCCAAGGCCGCGGGTCGGCCGCGAACTCCGCCGTCTGCTACGCCCTTGGCATCACCAACGTCGACGCGGTCCGCTTCGACCTCCTCTTCGAGCGCTTCCTGGCCCCGGCCCGCGACGGCCCGCCCGACATCGACCTCGACATCGAGTCCGACCGCCGCGAGGAGGTCATCCAGTACGTCTACCGCAAGTACGGCCGACGCCACGCCGCCCAGGTCGCCAACGTCATCAGCTACCGCGGCCGGTCGGCGATCCGGGACGTGGCGCGGGCGCTCGGCTACTCGGTCGGCCAGCAGGACGCGTGGAGCAAGCAGATCGACCGCTGGGGGCCGCTGAGGTCCACAGTGGACGAAGGTGGGATACCGCGCCCGGTCCTGGAGCTGGCCGCAGAGCTGGAGAACTTCCCGCGCCACCTCGGCATCCACTCCGGCGGCATGGTCATCTGCGACCGTCCGGTCAGCGAGGTGTGCCCGGTGGAGAAGGCCCGGATGACCGACCGCACGGTGTTGCAGTGGGACAAGGACGATTGCGCCTCCATCGGGTTGGTCAAGTTCGACCTGCTCGGGCTGGGCATGCTCTCGGCGTTGCACTACGCCATCGACCTGGTGCGCGAGCACGAGGGCGTCGAGGTCGACATCGGCAACCTCGACCTGGACGACCAGCGCGTCTACGAGATGCTGCAACGCGCCGACTCGGTCGGTGTCTTCCAGGTGGAGAGCCGCGCCCAGATGGCCACCCTGCCCCGGCTCAAGCCGCGGACGTTCTACGACCTGGTGGTGGAGGTGGCGCTGATCCGCCCCGGGCCCATCCAGGGCGGTTCGGTGCACCCCTACATCCGCAGGCGCAACGGCAAGGAGAAGTGGGACTACGACCACCCCCTGCTGGAGGGCGCGCTCAAGAAGACGCTCGGCGTGCCGCTGTTCCAGGAACAGCTGATGCAGATCGCCGTCGACGTGGCCGACTTCAGCCCCGCCGAGGCCGACGAGCTGCGGCGCGCCATGGGCGCGAAACGCTCCACGCACCGCATGGAACGCCTCCGCGAGCGCTTCTACGAAGGTGCCCTGGCCAACGGCATCGGTCACGAGCCGGCCGAGAAGATCTACGCGAAGCTGTTGGCGTTCGCCAACTTCGGCTTCCCGGAGAGCCACGCGCTCAGCTTCGCGCACCTCGTGTTCGTCAGCGCCTGGTTCAAGCTCTACCACCCGGCCGCGTTCTGCGCGGCGTTGTTGCGTGCTCAGCCCATGGGCTTCTACTCCCCTCAGTCGTTGGTCGCCGACGCCCGCCGCCACGGCGTGCGCGTGCTGGGGCCGGACGTGAACGCCAGCCTCGCCCACGCCACCCTCGAGTCGGTGGACGGCGAGCAGGCCGTGCGCATCGGCCTGGGCGGCATCCGGACCATTGGTCAGGAGGTCGCCGAAAGCGTGGTCGCGCAACGGGAGGCGGGCCCGTTCCGGGACATGGCGGACTTCGGTGCGCGGGTCCGCCTGACCACCGCGCAGGTGGAGGCCATGGCCACCGCGGGCGCGTTCGGCTGCTTCGGCCTCGACCGGCGTGCCGCGCTGTGGTCGGCGGGTGCCGTGGCGAAGATCCGCCCCGACCGCCTGCCCGGCACCGTGGTCGGCACCGACGCCCCGGCCCTGCCCGGCATGGACGAGGTCGAGCTGGCCGTCGCGGACGTGTGGGCGATGGGCCTGTCACCGGACAGCTTCCCGACCGAGTTCGTGCGGGAGCGGCTGACCAGCCTCGGTGCCCTGCCCACGGCCGAGCTGGCCAAGGTGCCGAACGGCACCAGGGTGTTGATCGGTGGCGCGGTGACCCACCGGCAACGCCCCGGGACGGCGGGCGGTGTCACGTTCCTCAACATCGAGGACGAGACGGGCATGGTCAACGTCGTCTGCACCACGGGCCTGTGGGCCCGCTACCGCAAAGTGGCCCGAACCAGCCCCGCCCTGCTCGTCAGGGGCGTGGTCGAGTCGGCGGAAGGCGTGATCAGCATCCGCGCCGAACGCCTGCAACACCTGGACCTGCGCATCCCCTCCCGCTCTCGCGACTTCCGATGAACCACACCACCTCCTTCACACCACCTCTCTTACAGCTCCAACCACCTGCCGCAGCCCTGCCCGAGCCGCCGTGCCCTGCCCGACCCGCCACGGCCGGACGCGCCTGGGTCGTGTCCTGCACGTGGCGCAGCCAGATGTCGATGGCGGCAATGTGGACGGTGGCCTGGTAGCGAACGGCGAACTTGTCGTATCGCGTGGCCACGCCCGGTGCTGCTTGAACAGGTCGATGCCGCACTCGACAGCGTGACGCTGCTTGTAGATCTCCTTGCCGAACGTCGGTGGTCGCCCACCGATGGAGCCTTGGCCTTGCGGTGGGCGGTCTGGCCCCGGGGTTGGGCGATACCCGCGGCGGCACAGGTGAGGCGCGGTTGGCCTCCGAGCTGTAGGCCGCGTCCGCCGGCACCCGATCCGGGCGGGTGCGAGCCCGGCCGCCACCCGGTCGGGGGCACCCGGATCGCCTCGATCACAGGGGTGAACTGCGGGCTGCCACCCCGCTGACCGGTGGTAAGCAGCAGCGGCAACGGACGGCGGCCCTCCCCGCAGGCCAGGTGCAGCGTGCTGGTCCACCCACCCCGCGACCGGCCCAACCCGTGATCGTCGGGCTCGGTCCCGCTGGGCGGGGTGTCGGGCGGTTCGACCCGCGGGTTCCCTTTTGCGGGCACCGGCGGCGTGCCGGTGCCCGCATGATCGTCGAATCCACCGACACGTCCCACACGATCAGCCCCGTCGGTCTCGGCACGGGCCTGCAATGCGATCAGCACCCGTTGCCAGACCCAGGCCCGCTGCCGGCGGCGGAACAACCCGCAGACGGTCGGTCTGCCAAGACCCGTAGACGGGCGGGATGTCGCGCCACGGGACACCGACCTGCACCCCACCACCGAATGCCGTCGATCGACTGCTGCTTGCTCCACTTCGGCGGACGGCCCGGCTTCACGCCGACAGGTGGCAGAGGTCGCAACAGCGCCCACTGCGCGTCGGTCAGATCGAACCGCCCCGCTGGTCACGAGGTCTCCGGTACTGCAGGTTCGCTTGGTCGCCAACCCGCCTACCGGCGACCGACCTGCTCTGCCAGCCCGTTCCGATGGGGGTGCGCCTCGGGTGACTGGCCTGAGGGTTCGTAGGTAGGGCGAGCAGAGCAGGGCCGGGCTGGAGGGGGCGGGTTGGTGGCAGGGGGGAAGGGCGACGTGCGCTCGGTTCGGCTGGGCGCAGGGGGTTCGAGCGGCCGGTAGGGCGGCGGTTGGGGTGGAGACGGAGGTAGGGGCGGGTTGTTGGGGTTAGGAGGCGTCTGCCTTGGTGTAGCTGGTGAAGACGACGCCGGTGTCGAAGGTTCTGGTCGAGGCCTTGGCGAAGCGGGTCGTCGGGAACTCGCCGGCGAACAGGGGGATGCCCTTGCCCAACACGATCGGGTGGACTTTGAGGACCAGTTCGTCGATCTCCGGCAGGAGGGTGGCCGCCAGCCTGCCGCCGCCGCACAGCCAGATGCCCAGGCCCGCCTCCTCCTTCAGTTCGCGGACCTTGGTCAGTGGGTCGCCGACGACCTCGACGTCCGGTGGCGCGGTGCTGAGCCTGGTCGACACCACGTACTGCCGCAGGTGTGGGTACGGGCTCGGCAGGCCGCCCGGCACCTGGTAGGTGGCGCGGCCCATCACCACCGTGTCGAAGTTCTTGTTCGGCGCGTCGATGCCCATCGCCTCCCGCAACTGCGCGGGCAACGTGTCGGGGTACTCCTCGAACAGGGCCGTCATGTGGTCGCCCTCGAACAGGAAGTCGCCGAAACCGCCCTTCGGGTCGGCGATGAAGCCGTCGAGCGAGGTGGCGACGAAGTAGGTGAGGTTTCGCATCGTGTCCTCCGTTTGGTCGAGTCGGGTGGAACCACTGCGACTGTAGTACTATGGCCGCAGTGGTTGTCAAGGAGGGATCATGGTGCGTAACCCGACCAGGCGTACCGCGCTCGTCGACGCGGCCATCGAAGTGCTGGCCAGGGACGGTGCGCGGGGCCTCACGTTCCGCGCGGTGGACCAGGAGGCCCGGGTGCCCAACGGCACCGCGTCGAACTACTTCGCCAGTCGTGACGACCTGCTCCGGCAGGTCGGCGAGCACATCCACGTGCGGCTCACGCCGGACGCGCAGCGGCTGGCGGAGACGATGTCCCGGCCGCCGGACAAGAGCCTCGTGGTGCGGCTGTTGCAGGAGCTGCTGGAACGGCTCCAGGTCGACCGCACGGGCTACCTGGCGCTGCTGGAGCTGCGGCTGGAGGCGACCAGGCGGCCCGAACTCCAGGCCGCGCTGACCAAGACGATCAGCGACAACCTGGAGCAGAACATCCAGTTCCACCTGGACGCCGGCCTGCCCGGCGACCGCACCACGGTCGTGTCGCTCTACCTGGCGATGAGCGGGCTGATGGTGGAGCGGCTGACCCTGCCCGACGTGCTGCCCGAGGAGGAGATGAACAAGCTGATCTCGGCGTTGGTCGACCGGACGTAGGCGTCATCGGGCGACAGGCGCGACCGGGCGAAGGCTCCCGACTCGGGCGCAGGCGCAGGCAGGCGACCGGGCGAATGCGCGACCGGGCACCGGTGGACGTGGGCGACACCCGGCACGGGAGCGATCGGGTGCGGGAGCGATCGGGTGCGGGAGCGATCAGGTGCGGGAGCGATCAGGTGCGGGTCAGCGGTCGAACGGGCCGCCGATGATCGTCATCGCCACGAAGATCACGGCGAACCCCAACCCGCTGTACAGCAGCGCGTCCACGCTGCGGCTCCGGATCGCGATCAGCCCTGCCTGCTCGTCGGTCACCAGCACCCGCAGCAGCGCCGCGATCAGCAGCGCGACGCCGATCAGCACCGCGCCCTGACGCCAGTGGTACTGCACGATCCGCACGAGACCCAACCCGACGACGCCCAGCACCAGCGCGAACGGCAGGTGCTTGCCCGCCGCCGACCGCCAGCGCTGCTCCGGCAACAGCTCCACCGCTCCCGCCTCAGGCCGTCGCGACCGCGCGCTCGGCTGCCTCGACCGTGTTGGTCAGCAGCATCGCAATGGTCATCGGACCCGCGCCACCCGGGATCGGCGCGAGGAACCCGGCCACCTCGGCCACGGCCGGGTGCACGTCGCCCACCAGGCCGGCCTCGGTGCGGGTGATGCCGACGTCGACCACGGCCGCGCCGGGCTTCACCATGTCCGCCGTGATCAGCCCGGGGCTGCCCGCCCCCGCGACCACGATGTCCGCCCGTCGCACCTCGGCGGCGAGATCCTTGGTGCCGGTGTGGCACAACGTCACGGTGGCGTTCTCCGACCGGCGGGTCAGCAGCAGCCCGATGGGCCGACCGACCGTCACCCCGCGCCCGACCACGGTCACGTTCGCCCCGGACAGCGGCACGTCGTAGCGGCGCAGCAGCTCCACCACGCCGCGCGGCGTGGCGGGCAGCGGCGCCTCGTCGCCGAGCACCAGCTTGCCCAGGTTGACGGGGTGCAGCCCGTCGCCGTCCTTGCGCGGGTCGATGCGCTCCAGGACCGGGTTGGGGTCGAGGTGCTTGGGCAGCGGCAGCTGCACGATGTACGCGGTGCACGCCGGGTCGGCGTTCAGCTCGTCGATGACCGCTTCGAGCTGCTCCTGCGTGGTGTCCGCGGGCAGGTCGCGGCGGATCGACGTGATGCCGACCTTCTCGCAGGCCAGGTGCTTGCCCCGCACGTACGAGTGCGAACCCGGGTCGTCACCGACCAGCACGGTGGCCAGCCCCGGCGTCACCCCCCGCTCGCGCAACGCGGCGACCCGCGCGCGCAGGTCTTCGAAGATCGCGTCCCGGGTGGCCCTGCCGTTGAGGATCGTCGCAGTCACGTGCCTCATCCTCTCATCACCGCCGGCCGGGCAACGCGGCGACCACCACCGCGATCAGCGTCAACGCCGTGCCGACCAAGGCGGTCACGGACACGTGCCCACCTGCGGCGGGAGCGACGACGTCCACCGCGAGCGCGCCGACGAGCTGCCCGGCGACCTGGCACAGCCCGACCAGCAGGACCCCGAGCCACCGCACCGCCAGCACGGCCGAGCCGATGGTGCAGATCCCGAGCGCGCCGCCCGCGTAGAACCACGGCTCGGCCGGCGCGACCGAGGGCAGCCCGCGCACCGCCACGTCCACCGCGCACACGACCAGCAGCACGGCGGTCCCGGTGCCGAAGTTGACCAGCGTGGTCACCCGCGTGCTCCGCGCCGCCTCGCGCACCAGCCCGTTCACCGCCTGCTGCCAGCCCAGGCCGATCCCGGCCGCCGCGGGCAGCAGCGCGAGCCACAACGCGCCCACCCCGCCCACCTCGTCCGACACCGCCACGGCGACCGCCACCACGGCCAACGCCGCACCGGCCACCCGCGGCCAGGTCAGCGGCACGCGGCCGGCCGGCCCGATCCCCGCCCGGTCCACCGCCAGGCTGCTCACCGCCTGCGCGCCCACCGCCGCCACGGTGAACACCGCCACGCCCAGCGCCGCGACCGTCAACCCCTGCGCGGACACGAAGAACGCCCCGCACGCCCCGCCGACGCACTGCCACCAGCGGATCCGCCCGGTTCGCAGGGACGCCCGCAGCCGGGCCAGACCGGCCCGCCCGGCCGCCGTCGTCGGCACGCCCAGCAGCAACAACGCGAACCCGCCGCCGAACGACACCAGCGCGGCCAGGAACCCGTCGCCGAACACGTGCCCCAACTCGCCGTTCAACCGCCCCTGCACGGCCAGGAACACCCCGCCGACGAACGCGAGGAGTCCGCCGATCAGGCGCACTTTGTCACCCAACCGAGGCCGCCCTCCGGTTCCGCACCCGGCTCGCCAGCAGCGCGCCCAGCAACGCCGCCGCCGCGCTCGCCCCGGCCGCCGCGGCCGGCCCGAAGTGGTCCAGCAGCGACCCGGCCACGGGCAGCGCCAACGCCGACCCCGCCGTGGTGAACGTGCCCATCCAGCCGAACGCCTCCGCCTTGCGGTCGTCCGGCGCGAGCCCGCTGATCCGCTGGTTGTTGGCCGCGATGGCGGGGGCGATCGCCAGCCCGCCCACCCCCAGCACGAGCCCGATCAACCACGCCGACGACGGTTCCCGCACCGGCGGCAGGACCAGCACCAGCGGCGCGATGCCCAGCGCCATGACCAGCATCCGCCGGGTGAACCGCGCCGGTCCGGCGAACCCGCCCGCGATCAACCCGCCGACCACCGACCCGATGCCCCACACCGCCGTCAGCACACCCGCCATCCCCGGACTGCCCAGGTCACGCGCCCACGCGATGATCACCATGTCGATCGACACCAGCGACGCCACCATGAACAACGCCGTCACCAGCGCCAGCACCAGCGACCCGTCGCGCAGCAACGTCCGCCCACCGGGTTTCGCCTCGCGCGCCACCGGCTGGTCCAGCCCCGCCCGCCGCAACGCGACACCGAACCCGAGCGCGCCGAACACCGCCAGCGCACCGCTCAGCCACAGCGCCGCCTGCGCGTTCCACACCGCCACGACGGTCGCCGCCAGCGCCGGGCTGACGATGTACATGACCTCCTGCATGGACGCCTCGACGGTGTACACCGCGGACTGCGCCGGCCCCGCCGCCAACCGGGGGAAGCTCGCCCGGCTCATCGCGGTCACCGGCGGCGTGAACGACCCGGTCACGAACCCCACCACCACGGCCACCGGCCACGCCGAGCCGGGCAGGACGGCGGGCAGCACGCCCAGCACCGCGATGCCCACCCCGTAGCCGGCCGAAGTGACCAGCAACAACCGCCCGGCGGGGCTCCGGTCCGCCGCCCGACCGCGCAGCGGCCCCGCGACGCCCATGCCGAGCGTCAACGCGCCGCCGACCACGCCCGCCACGGCGTACGAGCCCGTCCACCCGGCTATCAGGAACGACACCGCCAGCGGCGTCCCGGGCAGGTGGATGCGGCCCACCATGGACCACAACAGCAGCCGCGGCAGGTGGGGTATCGCGGCGAGTTCTCGGTACGGACGCAGCACGGGTGACACTCTGCCCCCGTCGACCGACAAACCGGTGTCGAATATCCGTGGGAACCCGCGCGCCCCGGTGAGCGTCAGCACCGGTGGGTGGCGCGCAGAGGGGACAGCTGTGACCGATCCGACCGGACGCCGGGCCGAGCTGGAGGCGCGGAACGCGGCCATGCGCGAGCAGGTCGACTCCCTCCTGGGCGAACTGCGGGAGAAGACCGCCGAGCTGCGGGAGACGCAGGCCAAGGCCATGGCGATCACGGCGACCGCGGTGTCCGACGACGGCGCGGTCCGCGCCACGGTCGACTCCGCCGGCGCGCTGACGTCCCTGGAGTTCTCCGCCAACGCCTTCGAGCGCACCACGCCCGACAAGCTGGCCAGGCTCGCCACCGAGACCGTGCGACGGGCCGTCGCCCAGGCCCGCACGGAGCTGAACGAGGTGCTCGCACCGGCGCGGCAGGGGCCGAGCATCGACCTGTCGGAGATGCTGCCCGGCGTGCCGTCGCTGACCGACCTCATCCCCCGACCACCTGTCGTGCCCGAGCCGTCGCCACGTCGGCCCGCGGCGCCCCCCCGCGACGACGACGGCGACAGCGTCATGGACAGGAGTGGCTGGTGAGCGGGTTCGAGGTCAGCGTGTCCGGGCTGCGCAGCGGCGCGGGCCGGTTCGGGGCGGCGGGCGACTCGCTCGACGGCGTGCTGCGGGCGTTGGACTCGGCGTTGCGGGCGGAGGGGCAGTGCTGGGGCGGTGACGAGTCGGGGCAGGCGTTCGCCCGGCAGTACGTGCCCAACTCGCAGGCCACGCTGGAGGCGTTCGGCAACCTCGCCCGCGCCCTGGCCGACATCCGCACCGGCGTGGAGCAGACCGCCGACGCCTACGAGGGGTCCGACGAGGGCAACGCGACCGGGATCTCCCGGACTTACTGAGGGGCGACGCGGTGGGCATCGAGATCCCGGGCGAGGTCACCTGGCTGTTCCCGATCGTGGTCGGGCAGAGCTGGCCGGAGGGGGACGAGACGGCGCTGCGGCGGATGGCCGACGCCTACCGCACGGCCGCGCAGGGCGTGCAGGCCGTCATCGACGAGGGCAACGGCGCGGCGTCCACGGTGCTCGCGAGCCAGACCGGCGAGGCGGCGCAGCGGTTCGAGGAGTACTGGCACAAGTTCACCGAGGGCGACGGCTCGTACCTGCCGAAGCTGCGGGAGATCTGCGAGCAGTTGGCGGACAGCTGCGACAACACCGCGCTGGAGGTGGAGTACACCAAGCTGTCGATCATCGCGTCGCTGGTCGCGCTGGCGATCGAGATCGCCGCGCTGGTCGCCGCGGCGTTCGGCACGTTCGGCGCGTCCACCGCGGGCATCCCGATCGCGCAGCAGGCGACGCGGCTGGTCGTGCAGTTCACGTTCCGGCAGTTGGTCATCGCGATCCTCCGCGAGGTCGCCGTCTCCGTGGGCATCGACGCGGCCATCCAGGCGGTGCAGGTGGCGCGCGGCGACCGGGAGTCGTGGGACTGGGGCAAGACGACCGAGGCGGCCGTGTCGGGCGTGGTGTCCGGTGTGGTCGGCGGTGTGTCGGGCGGGCTGAAGTTCGAGGGCGGCGGGCTGGCCGGGCGGGTGGCCGCAGGCGCGACGCGTGGCGCGGTCGAGGGCGCGGTGTCGACGGTCGGCACGGCGGCGGCGCTCGGGCAGGACATCTCGGCGCGGGACGTGCTGATGGGCGCGTCGGCCGGCGCGGTGTCCGGCGGGGTCGGCGGGGCGAAGGACGGGATCTCCGTCGAGGCGCCGCGGATCGACCCCGGTGCGCCGGTCGGCGCGCCGCCGCACGTGGGACCGGTGCCGGGTGCCGTTCCCGGCGGGGTGCCAGGTGGTTCGCCGGGCGGCTCCCCCGGTGGTCCGCCGGTGAGCCGTGACGGGCTGAACCGGCCCGCCGGGGCGACCGCGGCGTCGTCGGTGGCCGCGCCGCCCGCGCCCGGTCCCAGGGTGGGCGCGGTGCCCTCGGTCGGTGTGGATTCCCCGGCCGGTGGTTCCCCGGGCGGTTCCCTGACCGGCGGTTCTTCGACGCCTCCGGTGGTCGGCGGGGCTCCGGCCGGTGCGCCCGGTGGGCGGAGCGGGGCGTCGGTGCCGACCGCGCCGGTCGCCGCCGCCGGACCGTCGATCGGGAGCCGGTTGGGATCGGTGCCCGGTCCGGCCACGCCGGGGGTTCCGGGCGGTGCGGTTCCAGGCGGTGCGGTGCCGGGTGGCGCGGTGCCGGGCGGTGCGGTTCAGGGGCGTGCGATCCCGGGCGGTGCGGTTCCGGGCAGCGCGGTTCCCGGTGGTTCGACACCCGGCGGTCCGACACCCGGCGGCTCGGCGGCGGGCTCGGTTCCCGGTTCGGCTCCCGGCGGTGCCGCGGCGCGGATGCCCGGTGGGATGCCGGCCGGTGGGTCGGTGCCGGGTGGTTCGGCGTTCACGCCCGGGGTGGGCGGTGCTGCGCCGGGTGGGTCGGGCGCGACTCCGGCGGCGACGCCGCACGGTGGGTCGGTCGGGTCCGGTGTCCGGCCGGGTGGTGGTGTGCCGGGGGCCGTGCCTGTCGGTGGTTCTGTCGGGGGTGGGATGCCGGCGGGCGGAATCCCCGGTGGGTCCGCCCCGGCCGGTTCTGCGCCGGCAAGTGCGGGGCCGGTTGGTTCGGGAGTGGCGGGTTCAGGGCCTGTCGGTTCCGCGCCTCTGGGTGGCATGCCGATGGCCGCCGGGACCGGTGGCGGTGCGTCGACCACGGCCGGTGGGTCGCGTGGGCCGTCGGCGGCGGGCAACGCCTTCACACCCGAGTCCGCCGCGCCGACCCACCGCGATCAACCTCAGCGTGATCAGGTCAAACGCGATCAGAACGCCGGCGATCAGCACGCCCGGGGGAACGACGCGGTGGCCGCCGGTTCGTTGACCGGGTTGCCGACCGAGCCGTTGCCGGCCACCGGTCCCGCGTCGATGCCCGAGCAGCGCGGCCCGGCTCCGACGGCTCCGCCGCCGCACGCGCCGGCACCCGCCATCCCGGCGCAGCCCGGCGGGTTCGGACCGCAGCCCGGCGCATCGGCCGCACCCGTCCGACCGGACGCCTCGGCGGCTCCCGCACGCGCTCCGGAGTCCTCGTCCCGACCCACGTCCGCGGCCCCGATCCGCGCGGACGGTCCCGCGCCGGCCGCGCGCGGCGCGGACGGACCCACGCCGAGCACTGACGGCCCCGCGGCGGACTCGCCCAAGTCGGATCTCGCCGACACGACCAGCGCCGACACGACCAGCGCCGACACGACCGGTGCGGACCCCGGCACCGACGCAGTGGAAGCGCCGGCGGACCTCGTCGGCGAACCCGGTGACGAGCACACCCCGGCCTCCAGCCACGAATGGCCGGCCGAGGCCGACGCCGGAACGGACACCGGCACCGGAACGGATCCCTTCCCCCACAAGAACGTCTGGGGGCAACCGGCCGGCGTCGTCCCCGGCTTCTCCGCCGACGGTGACTACATCCCCGTCCACGAGAGCACGGGCCCCACCGACCAGGCCGTCGGCACGTACGACCACCGCGTCGCGGCCCTGATCGAGCCGACCTACCAGCCCTACGGCCCGTACGGCGACTACCAGTCCTTCCGCGACGCCCACTCCAAGCCCGACGGCAGCATCGACTGGCCGCCGAACCAGGGCGCGGACGGCGCGCGGGTGGTCGTGGAACTGCCCGCCGGCACCGTCCTCGACCGCTTCGGCAGCCCCAACGGCGACTTCCTCTCGCCCCTGCGCCCCGACGGCGAGGCATACGGCTTCGGCGAGCGCGCGATCATGCCGGACAGCCTCGGCAAGGGCTACCACGTCTACGTCCTGGACGCCCCGCTCACCGTCGAACTCGCCCGGGTCGCCCCCGCGTTCGACCAGAACGGCGGCGCGCGGCAGCTCCAGCCGGTCTTCGACGCCGACCTCGTGGACCCGTCCACGGGCAAGATGAGCGTCCAGCGGCTGGTCGACCTCGGCCTGCTGCACGAGGTCGCCGCGCCACCCGCGGACGGCCGGGTGCTGCCGCCCGACTTCGGCACGTTCGACGCGGACGGCAACGTCCGCACGCCCGACCCGGTCAGCGTGGCCGACGCCCGGAACGGCGCGTTCGACGGCTACGTGCCCGGTGACGGGCCGACCGCCCCGAACCCCGACCTCGGCCCGGTCGCCCACCAGGGCCCGATCCCGCTCGGCGAGGTGTCCCAGCGCGTCGACCAGGCGATCCGCAACAGCCAGGTCACCGACGCGGGCGTCGCCCTGCACGCGGAGGACCGGCTCCGCGACCTGGCCTCCCGCGTCCCGGCCACCGACGGCCACGCCGTCCTCGACGTGCACACCGACGGCGACGGCGTCCGCATCGGCGGCACGCACTACACCCGCGCGGAACTCGTCCAGCTCATCGCCCACCACCCGGACCTCGCCGGCCGGCCGCTGCTGCTCGTCGGCTGCGACGCGGCCGCGGGCGGCGGGGACAGCCTGGCCGCGCACGTCGCCCGCGAGACCGGGCAGCGGGTCGTCGCGCCGGACACCCTCGCCTGGTCCGACCGGGACGGCAACGTCTACGCCAGTTCCCCGGACGGGGCCGGGCCGAAGCTCCCGCCGGACGGCGGCTGGCACGCGTTCGAGCCCGACGGCACGCACGCGCCGGTCGGCGAGCGCGGGATGCCGCCCGGCCACGAGCCCCGGGGCGACCTCGCCACCGCCGACGACCAGGCGCACCGCGGCCGGCTCGACATCAAGCCGCAGGTCCAGCAGCCCTGGTCCGCCCCCGGGACCGCGCACGAGCAGCACGTCCGACTGGCCGACCACGAGTCGTACTTCCGCACCGGCCAGGAGTTGCCGAGGGACACCAGCGTCAGCCGGGTCAACGCCGAGATCGGCCAGGCCCCGGCGCACGCGCAGGTCACGTCCGACGGCTTCTACGGCCTCGGCCCGGCCCAGCGCCCGACCGCCACCTGGCCGACGCCCGCCAACGGCGTGGTGGAACTGGCCGCGCGGCGCACTAGGACCGACGACGGGTACGCGCACTCGGTGCAGGTCGTCGGCGGCGACACCGGCGGCTGGACGCCGGAGCAGCGCGCGGCCGTCACGCGGCCGTTCGGCAACGCCGACCCGTTCGCCGCCCGCGCCGGCCTGCCGCCGGACACCCGGTTCGTGCTGGACGACCACCGCGGGCAGGGCTACGGCACGTTCCAGACCGGCCCGGACGGCTCGACCTCGCACGTGCACACCTTCCGGCCCTTCAGCCCCGACCTGAACAACCCGCTGCCCAACGCGGTGCTGGTCGCCGACGACGACGCGTGGCGGGGGCGCGCCAACGGCGACGGCGAGACCGTCGCCACGACCGGCCGGGGGGGGCGGGGGGGCGGGGGGGGGGGCGGGGGGCGGCGCGCGTGGGGGGGGGGGGCGCCCCCACCGGGCGCGGGCCCCCCGCCCCCCCGCCCGGGGCGGCCGGACCTGAGGTCCGGTGGCGCGATCCGCCGCGACGGCGCCCAGGCCGACGTCGGCAGCCACGGGGAGGTGGACGCCGACGGCCGCAAGCTGTCCGACGGCGGCCACCACCAGGGCAACGAGACCGGTGGTCCGGGGGAGGCGGCGAACCGGTCGAGCCGGCAGCGCGACCAGAACCAGGGCAACGGGCGGCCCGCGTTCGTCACGGCCGAGACCTGGCACCGGGTGGAGCGGGACCGCGCGGGCTTCGCGGGATCCGGCGGTACGGTCGAGCTGATCGACACGTTCGCCCTGCGCGACCCCCTGCAACGCCACCCGCACACGCACCAGACGCGGTGGCGTGTGACGCTCGCCGACGGCACCACCGAGATCTACGTCAGGAGCTACCCGAATGAGCACAACGCAGCCCTCTGGCCGGCCGACTTCTGAGCAGCGCCACGACGAGCTGCTCCAGCACATCGGCGGCATGCTGCTGGACGCTGCTCCGGGGGGTTTCCGGCGGATCGACCTGCTCGTGCGGATGACCGTGGCGGTGCAGGACGCGGTGCTGAAGGTCTACATGCCCGACCGCTCCACCCCCGAGGTGCTGCCGCCCGAGGGGCTCAACGCCGCGTTCCAGGAGATGCGGCAGGTGCTCTACCAGCCCGGCCGCGGCACGTGGTTCTCCGCCCGGTGCGTGGTGAACGCGCCGGTGAGCATCGACATCACGTACAACTTCGACCACGACCCGCGGTTCGACCCGCCCGTGCCGGCCGCGGACTTCGCCCGCGACCTGGAGGTCTTCCCCCGCGACGAGGTCTTCGTCCCCGACTGGCTGCGCGCCAAGCTGGTCGAGGCGGCCGAGGGCGCGAAGGGCCCGAGCACCGAGGAGCAGAACGCATGACCGCGCCGCAGCTGGACGTCGAGGACCAGAACGCGATCCTCGGCTCCGTCACCACCCTGCTGGTGCAGCGCCTGCCCGGCGACTGGGAGCAGTTGTCCGTCGACTTCCGGATGGTGGGCCGCTACCTGGAGACGGAGGTCTCCGGGCTGACGATGTGGGGCTCGTCGTTCGACTGGGAGCTGCCGCCGGAGGCGCTGCCGTTCTTCGTGCGGCTGCGCGACGGCATGGCGCGGCCGGGCCGCGGCACGTGGTTCACGATGAAGTTCCGCCTGGTGCACCCCGACACGTACTCGGCCGAGTTCGACCGGGACGGCGAGCCGGACTGGACGCAGCCGCCCGGCCCGGAGCACCTGGCCGAGGACCTGGAGCTGTACCCGCGCGACGACGACGCGGTCCCGGACTGGCTGCGGGCGGGCGTCGGCCCCGCGGTGATCGCCGCGCCGCTGTTCGACGGGCCCGACCCGGTCGTGCGCGACCGGCCCGCCGTGCACCCGCAGGAGCTGGACGACGTGCTGGCCTACCTGGAGAACGCGCCGGTCGTGCTGGCCGCGCGCTCCTACGGCCCGGACGTGCTCGACCCCGGCTCGACGCCGTCCGTGCCGCTGTCGTTCCACACCGACGGCGTCTGGGTGTGGCCCGGCGGCGTGGCCTACTACCTGCGCCGCCACCACGTGCCCCCGGTGCCGCAGCTCGTGCAGCACATCCGCGACAACGGCTACGCCGTGCCGCCGGTCGGGCCGGAGGCGGAGCGGGCGGCCGCCGCCGTGGCGACCGGGCAGGCGCAGGGCGCGCCGCTGCCCGAGCACCGGCCGCGCGTGATCACCGACGCCGACCGGCGCGCGCTGGACCACCTCAAGGCCCGGCTGGACCACTTCGGGGTGGCCGAGTCCGAGTACGGCATCGTCGAGCCGAAGCCCGACGCGCTGGTCCTCGAACCCGCGCCCGGCCCGTCCGGCTGGCAGGTCCAGTTCTGGGACGGCAGCCGGGGGCCGCACGGCAGGCCGCGGGTGTACGAGCACGCCGTGGACGCGGCCAAGGTGCTGCTGGCCGAGCTGCTGTGGCGGGCGGACGTGGACCGGACCCCGGCCGCGGCCGACACGGGCGCGCTCGTGGCGCCCGTCGTGGACATCCGGCCGCTGCCCGACGAGCCGCCGCTGTCGCTGTTCCGCGACCGCGAGGACGTGGTCGTGCCGGTCGGCGTCGAGCTGGACCGGTTCGGCGCGGACACCGGCAACCTGGTCTACGCGGCCGGCACCGCGTTCGGGCAGCGCTCGCTGCCGCCGGACTGGCTGAACCGCCGCTACCACGTCTACCGGGTGCAGAAGCCGGTGCCCGCGCTGAAGGGCGTCGCGGTGCCGTGGTTCGGGCAGGCGGGCGGCGGCACGGGCTACTTCCTGGCGACCTCGGTGCGCGACCTGCTGGCCGACGGGAGCCTGGTCGAGGTGCCCCCGCCGCCGGTCCGGCCGTAGCCCCCGGACGCCCCGCGGACCCCGCTCGACGGCATTGCTCCGTTCGGCTCAGCGGGGTCACGTGCGGGCACGGGGAGTCGCGGGGGAAGATGTGCACGTGTCCGAGCTGAAGCCGCTGAACCCGACCGAGCAGGATGCGCTGGTCAAGCAGATCGGCCTGACGCTGATGAGGGCCGCGCCCGAGGAGTGGCGGCACGTGACCGCGGAGTACCGCGCGACCGGCCGGTACTTCGAGCTGGCCGCCGAGGTCCGCACCGCCGACGGCGCGGTGCGCGCCTGGTCGCCGCCGCAGGAGGTGGCCGGGCTGTTCTCGCGGCTGCGCGCGGGCATGTACCGGGACGGTCGCGGCAGCTGGTCCAACGCCCGCTACCAGCTCGACCACCCGTCCAGCTACAACCTCGACTTCGACCGGGCCGAGCCGACCTGGACGACGCCACCGCCGCCGCAGGCGTACCTGGACGAGATGCGGTTCTTCCCCCGCACCGACGAGAACGTGCCGGACTGGCTGCGCCGCCGCCTCCAGCAGGCGACGCCCCCGCCGCCACCGCCGCCGCCCGCCGACCAGCCGCAGCCGCCGCGCGCGTTCCGCACGGCCCGGGTGTTCGACGGCGCGGGCCCCGGCGGGCGGCCGTCGGTGAACCGGCCGCCGGTCGCGGACGCCGACCGCGACCTGCTGCTGAGCTACCTGGACCGGGCCCCGGTCGCGGTGATCGGGCGCGGGTTCGACGCGGACGTGCTGAACCCGGACGCGCCGTCGGTGGTGCCGGTGGCGTTCCAGACCGACGGGCACTGGATCTGGCCCGCCGCGGTCGGCTACTACCTGCGGGCCTACGGCGTGCCGCCGGAGCCCGAGCTGGTGGAGCGGGCCCGGGCGCAGGACTTCGTGCTGCCCGAGGTGACGGAGGAGGCGCGGGTCGCCGCCGCGGCGAACCTGGGCGCGCCGGCCGCGCCGCAGGGCACCGAGCTGCCCGTGGCCGAGGCGCCGCCCGCGCCGGTCGAGCCGCCGGTCGAGGTGGGCGCGACGGTGGCCGCGCCGCTGCCCGAGCCGCTCGCCGACGAGCCGCGGCAGGCCGTCGAACCGGCCGCGAACACCGACGTCGAGGAGACCGCGAACCTCACCGAGCTGAAGCCGGACGTCATCGAGTACGCCCAGGAGGGCCCGCCGTACCGGGTGCGGTTCGAAGAGGACGGCCCGGTGATCGACGACCGGTACCGCCGCGAGTCCTACGCGGACGGCATGGACCTGTTCGCGCCCGCCGCGTACGACCGCGAGCTGAACGACACCCAGACCTGGAACCCGTTCACGGACGAGGAAGCCGAGGCGGAGCAGGCCGGGCCGACCGGCGAGGCCGCCGCCGACGAGCCGCGGCACGACGACCGCGATCCGGTGCGCGAACCGCGGGTCGAGCACGAGCCCGCGCCGGCCGAGGAGCCGCGGGCCGAGGCGGACGAGGTCGAGGTCACGGCGGAGTTCGGGGTCGACCAGGCCCGGCTCTACACCCCCGGGCACGACGACGAGCGCGAGGGCGGCCGGTTCGAGGACCACGCCGACGCGCGCTTCGAGGAGTCGGACGAGTCCCGCTTCGACGACCACGCCGAGCCCGACGAGCGCCACGACGACGGGACGCGCGCCGAGCACGAGCCGCACGACGACCACGATCACGACCACCGGGACCACGACCACCACGACGACCACCGGGACCACGACGACGACCGGCACGACGACGACCGGCACGACGATCGGCAGCAGTTCGAGCAGGTGCCGCCGCCGTTCGCGGACCAGGCGACCCAGTTCGCCGAGGCGGTGCAGCCGTTCGACGACGTCAGCCCGGCCGCGCCGCCCGCGCCGCCCCTGACGCCGCCACCCCCGGTCCAGCCGCCGAAGCCGGTCGAGCCGCGCCACGTCACGCCGGAGGAGGAGCGGGAGCTGTCCGGCCTCCGCCGCGCCCTGGACGAGCTGGACGTGCCGCCCGCCGCCTACCGGTTCGGCGAGCCCGCCGACCGGACCTGGCTGCTGCGCACCGAGGGCCCGGACTGGGAGGTGTCGTGGTTCGACCACGGCCCCACCAACCCGGTCCGCTTCGACCGGCTGGAGGACGCGGCCGCGTACCTGGTCGGCAAGCTCGTGCTGACCAACCGGCGGGTGCCGCGCCCGGCCCCGCTGCCGCCGCCCCCGCCGCCGCAACGCCCGCGCCCGCCGATGAACAACGGGTTCCGCGAGGAGCCGCCGCGCCGCCCCGCGCCGCCGCAGCGCCCGCCGGTCGAGCCGCCCACGCAGGTCGCGCCGCAGCCCGCGGCCGCGGCGACCTCCACCCAGGAGGCCAAGCCGCAGCGGACCTGGCCGATCAACCCGATGAACGGCGAGCCGCCGCTCACCCTCTTCCGGCACAAGAAGATGGTGGAGCTGCCCGCCGGCATGGAGGTGGACCGCTTCGGCGAGGGCGAGGGCAACCTGGTCTACGCGGCGGGCACGCCGTTCTCGCAGCGCTCGCTGGTGCCGTCGTGGATCAACCGCCCGTACCACGTGTACCGGCTGCGCCGCCCGGTCGAGGTGCTGACCGGCGTCGCGGTGCCGTGGTTCGAGCAGCCCGGCGGCGGCACCGCCTACCTGATGCCGAAGACGATCGACGACATGGTCGCCGACGGCGTGCTGGTGGAGGTCGCGGGCCAGGAGCCCCCGGCGCACTAGGACACGCGCAGCCCGTGCGCGGCGGCGAACGCGACGGCCGTGTCCAGGTCCACCCGCGCGCCGCGCAGGGTGGCCTGGGCGAGGCCGTCGGCGTCCAGCCGCGCGCCGCGCAGGTCCGCGCCGTCGAACCGGCACCCGGACAGCCGGGCGCCGGTCAGGTCGGCGTCGCGCAGGTCCGCCTCGCGCAGGTCGGCGTTCTCCAGGTTGGCCTCGCGCAGCCGCAGGCCGCGCAGCGACGCCTTCCGCAGCACGGCGCCGGACAGCCCGGCGAGCGTGAGATCGGTCTCCTCCAGGGTGATCGGCCGCAGCGCGCAGTCCGCGAACACCGACCCGAGCCACGAGCACGACGTGAACGCGGCGGACGCGAGCACCGCCCGCTCGAACCGGCAGGAGCGGAACGCGCTCGCCTTGTGCGCCGACTCGCCCAGGTCGGTGCGGTCGAACCGGCACTCGGTGAACGTGCACCCGGACGTGGTGAGCCCCCGCAGGTCCGCCTCGGTGAAGTCGCACCGGACGAACGACCGTCCCTCCCAGCTCTGCCCGTACAAGACCGCGTCGGTGTAGTCCTCGCCGATGATGTCCACTGTCACACCTTGTCATCGTTCGCCAGTTGGTAACCTCCGACCTGCCGGGCAACCCGCCCGGTGCGCGGTCCCGGAGTAGAGACCGCCGCTGACAGGTCGTCAGCCTGCCTAGTGGTCGTGCCCGAGGACTGAAGCCACAACATTCGGGAAGGCACATGACCCGCACGCCCGTGAACGTCACCGTCACCGGTGCGGCCGGCCAGATCGGCTACGCACTGCTGTTCCGCATCGCCTCCGGCCACCTCCTGGGCCCCGACGTCCCGGTGCGCCTGCGCCTGCTGGAGATCCCGCAGGCCGTGAAGGCCGCCGAGGGCACCGCGATGGAGCTGGACGACTGCGCGTTCCCGCTGCTGTCCGGCATCGACATCACCGACGACGCCAAGACCGCGTTCGACGGCGTCAACGTGGCGCTGCTGGTGGGCGCCCGGCCGCGCACGAAGGGCATGGAGCGCGGCGACCTCCTGGAGGCCAACGGCGGCATCTTCAAGCCGCAGGGCGAGGCGATCAACGCGGGCGCGGCGGACGACGTGCGCGTGCTGGTCGTCGGCAACCCGGCCAACACCAACGCCCTGATCGCCCAGCGGCACGCGCCCGACGTGCCCGCCGAGCGGTTCACCGCGATGACGCGCCTCGACCACAACCGGGCGCTGTCGCAGCTCGCCAAGAAGCTCGGGGTGTCGGTGACCGACATCAAGAAGCTCACCATCTGGGGCAACCACTCGGCCACCCAGTACCCCGACCTGTTCCACGCCGAGGTCAAGGGCCGGAACGCGGCCGAGGCCGTGAACGACCAGGCGTGGCTGGAGAACGACTTCATCCCGACCGTCGCCAAGCGCGGCGCGGCGATCATCGAGGCGCGCGGCGCGTCCTCGGCGGCGTCGGCGGCGAACGCGGCCATCGACCACGTGCACGACTGGGTCAACGGCACGCCCGAGGGCGACTGGGTGTCGATGGCGGTCCCGTCGGACGGCTCGTACGGCGTGCCGGAGGGCCTGATCTCGTCGTTCCCGGTCACCGTGACCGACGGCCGGTACTCGATCGTGCAGGGCCTGGAGATCGACGACTTCTCCCGCGCCCGCATCGACGCCTCCGTGGCCGAGCTGGCCGAGGAGCGCGACGCGGTCAAGGCCCTGGGCCTGATCTGAGTCGTACCCCACGGGAGGGCCGCCGCCGGTGGCCCTCCCGTGGCATGTTGGGCGCATGACCCAGTGGCCCGTGCCGACCCCGAACCTGCCCTCCGACGTGCACCCGGCGCTCGCCGCCACCGCGCTCGCCGCGTCGGCCGCCTACGACCGCGCCCGGCGCGAGTTCAGCCGCGCGCAGCTGCGCGAGGAGATCGCCGACGGCGCGGACGGCACGCCCACCATGCGGGTGGACGCGATCGTGGAGGCGGCGATCGCCGAGGCCGCCGCGGCGGCGGGCGCGAACCTGCTGTCCGAGGAGGCCGGCTTCCTGGACCACGGGTCCGCCGCCACGCTGGTGATCGACCCGGTGGACGGTTCCGCGAACGCCGCCATGGGCGTGCCGCTGTCCTGCTTCGCGGGCGCGCTGGTGCTCGACGACGAGCCCGTCGAGGCCCTCACCGTCTGGTTCGACACCGGGCGCGCGTGGTCGGCGCACGCCGGCCGGCCGACGCCCTACCGCACGACGGGGCGCACCGAGCTGAAGGGCGCGTCGATCTGCCTGATGCGGCCCAAGCGCGGCGCCGAGGACGCGTGGATGCGCGTGGCGAACCAGGTCGAGCGCGTGCGGATCCTGTCCACCACGTGCCTGGAGGCCGTCCTGGTGGCCGAGGGCGCGGTGGACGCGTTCGCCGACCCCGGCTCGGACACCCACCGCCTGATGGACCTGATCGCGGCGCTGGTCACCGTGCCGGCGGCCGGGGGCGCGCTGCTGGACCTGCGCGGCCGGCCGCTGACGTTCGACCTGGACCTGTCGCGCCGCTGGTCGGGCATCGCCGCCGCCACGCCGGCCCTGGCCGACGACCTGATCACCACGATCCTCGGCTGAGACCGCTCCCAGGTGGCCGTTCCGCTCGGGCGCGGCTCACCGGGCGGCGCGGGCGTCGTCGGGAAGTCCACCTGAACGTGTGACGGCTCCGACCGTCCACACCGGACGGCCGGCGGGACGTGCCCGCGCCGGCCGGCGTGCGCCCACGAGGCCGCGCGCACCGGCCGGTTCGGAGGGACGACCCGGCGCCGCCCTACCGCGCCGGGGTCGAGTCCTTGATCCTGGGTGATTCCGGGGTCCGCGGCTCGACCAGGCTGTCGGGGCCGGGGTAGACCAGCCCTTCGTGGCCGTCGGAGAAGCGGACCAGGTACGGGGGCGCACCTCCCGAGCCGCGGACTTCCAGGATCTCGCCGATCGTCTCGTCGAGACCCACCGCGCGGCTGTGGATGTGCAACCGGTCGCCTACTGTCGCGTGCATCTGCAACACCTCCGGTGCGTCACAGCGTAGGACTGTTCCGAAGGTACCGACAGCCTGGCATTTCCGCTCAGGCGCAGGCGTTGGACAGCTTCGCCACCCGGTCCAGCTTCTCCTGCGACCACGCCGCGATGTTGGACGGGTTGAGGTCGTCCAGCGTCACGTTGCCCATGGTGTCGGAGACGCCGGTGATGGCGTCCTTGAGCGTGGTGTCGCCCGCCTTCGCGGCCAGGTCCTCCAGCTCCTTGGCCTTCTGCTGGGTTTCCTCCACCGCCTTCTGCGGGTCGGCGGCGTCGGGGGTGAAGCCCGCGAGCTTGAGCGCTTCGATGCACAGCTGCGCCTTGTCCGCGGCCTGGCCGACCTGGTTGGCCGTGTCGGATGCCTGCTGCACGGCCTCACAGCCGGACACCGCGGCGGCGAGCCCCACCGCCAGCAGGAGGGTGGCTAGCGGACGACCTGCGCGCATGGGGGTGCTCCCGTTCTCCGTTGACCGTTTCGTCCGACTCTACCGACGCGCGTACAAGCGCCGCACCACGTCGTCGATTTCCGGCGCGACGACGACCAGGTCGTGCACCGCCGCCCGCGCGGCCACGGCGGAGATCAACGCGGCCGCGGTGGTGTCCTCGCGGCGGAACGTGAGGTGGTGTCGCAACCCGCCCGCCTCGGTCCGCACCGCCGTGACGCCGGGGAACCCGTCCAGCTCCGCCGGTTCCTCCAGGTCCACCACGAGCACGCGTTCCGGCGCCACCTCGGCGCGCAGGTCGGCCAGCGGTCCGTCGGCCAGCACCGTCCCCCGGTCGATGACCACCAGGCGCGGGCACAGCCGCTCGATGTCGTCCAGGTCGTGCGTGGTCAGCAGGAGCGTCGTGCCGCGTCGCGCGTTCAGCTCCGCCAGGAACTCCCGCAGCCGCTCCTTGGACTCCAGGTCGAGCCCGATCGTCGGCTCGTCCAGCACCAGCAGCTCCGGCCCGTGCAGCAGGGCCGCGGTGACCTCGCCGCGCATCCGCTGCCCCAGCGAGAGCTGGCGGACCGGCGTGCCCAGGAAGGGGTCCAGCTCCAGCAACTCCGCGCACTCCCGCAACCGGCGCCGGTGGTCGGCCGCGGGCACCCGGTAGATGGCGCGCAGCAGCTCGAAGCTGTCCCGCAGCGGCAGGTCCCACCACAGCTGGCTGCGCTGCCCGAACACGACGCCGATCCGCCGCGCCAGCTCGCGCCGTGCCCGCGAGGGGTCCACCCCGCACACCCGCACGTGCCCGGACGTGGGCACGAGGACGCCGGTCAGCACCTTGATGGTGGTCGACTTGCCGGCGCCGTTGGGCCCGACGTAGCCGACCGCCTCGCCCGCCTCGACGTCGAACGAGACGGAGTCCACGGCCCGGACGACGTGCCGGTGCCTGCGGAACCGGCCGGCCTTGGCCGTGACGACGAACTCGCGGCGCAGGTCGCGCACCTCGATCATGACCCAGTCCCTCGGTAGTGCCGGACGGCCGTGCGCCACACGAGACCGGCGACGACGGCCGCGGCGGCGGCGACCAGCGGTGAGGCCCAGCCCAGCAGCGCCGGTCCGCCCAACGGGTCCGGGCGGTCCAGCAGGGCCAGGCTGGGGTAGTAGGCGACGAACGCGCCGGGGACGACGAACGCGAAGAACCGTCGCAACCACGGCCCGTAGACCGTGATGGGGTACGAGGTGAACGCGTTGCCGCCGTACGTGACCGCGTTGGCGACCTCCTGGCCGTCGACCACCCAGAAGCACACGGCGTTGGCCGCGACCCAGATCGACGCGAAGATCACCGCGCCGCTGATCGGCGCCACCACGACCAGCGCCACCGCCCACGGCGACCACGCGATGTCGTTGCGCGCCAACGCGTACGCCAGGGTCGCCGCCCCGGCCGCGATCCGGCCGACCTTCCGCAGGTGCAGGTCCGACGCCATCATCTGCGCCAGGGTGCCCAGCGGCCGCAGCAGCAGGACGTCGAACGCGCCGGTCCGGATGTAGGACGGCAGCTCGTCCAGCTGGCCGGCGACCAGGTCGGCGATCCCGAAGGAGATGCCGGCGATGGCGTACATCAGCACGACCTCGTCCACCGAGAACCCGCCGAGCGCGCCGATCCGGTGGAACAGCACCAGGATGATCGCCAGCTCCGCGGACTGGTTCACCGCCTGCGCGAGGCACTGGAGCGCGAACGAGGTCCGGTAGGTCGTCTGCCCGCGCAGGCGCGCGCGGACCAGCTTCGCGTAAACGTGGTCAGCCACCCTGGACCACCACCTTGCGCACGGCGCGGTGCAGCACCAGGTGGCCCGCGGTCAGGACCGCGACCGCCCAGGCCGCCTGGCCCGCCAGGAGCGGCCACGGCGAGCCGCGTTCCAGGAACACCTCCACCGGCGCCTGGAGCATCGCGGCGAACGGCGTGGACCACACGATCGGGATCGCCCAGTCGGGGAAGAACGCCAACGGCACCGCCAACCCGCACAACAGCCAGGTGGCGGACGTGTAGAGCGCCAGCACGCCCCGGTGGTCCAGGAGCCAGAACGTCGTCGTGTTCACCAGGAACCGCAACCCGAAGCTGACGGTCGTGGCCAGCGCGACGCTGACCGCGAACACCGCCCACGTGCCCGGCGAGGGCCAGCGGAACGGGAACAGCAGCGCGCCGAACGCGACGGGCGGCGCGAACCGGATCAGCACGGCGTACCCGGCCCGGCCGACGTCCTCGGCGAACAACGCCGATTGCAGGTGCCAGGGGCGGTGGAGGTCGACCACGACGTCGCCGCTGCGCACGCGGTCGGACAGGGTCTTGTCGCCCCAGAGGACGACGACGGCCAGGAGCCCCTGCCCCAGCCAGACGTAGGTGGCGGTGGCGGCGACGTCGTAGCCGGCGATGGGCGCCTGCCCGACGGCCGCGACCAGCACGGCCATCCTGAGCAGGCCGAAGACGACGTTCGTCGCCATCCCGGCGACCATCGCCTGTCGGTAGGTGGAATGTCTTCGGAATCCGGCCAGCGCTAGACGGGCGTAGGCACGCACGTCTGTTCACCCTAGGAACGGCGGCAACCGATTTACCGCGGGGCGCTCAGCCCGCGCCGCCCTCCGCCACCCACCGCCCGGCGCGCTCCCGCAGGCCCGCGTCCACCACGTGCGGCACCACGGGTTCCAGCGCCCGCGCCACGACCTTCCGGTGCCGGCCGGGCAGCCCGTCCTCGGCCAGCACGTCGGCGACCAGCGCGTCCGGGTCGGCGGCCCACGGCCCGAGCGACCGCACGAGCCGCGCCCGCAGCGCGAACCGGTCCGCCACGGCCCGTTCCCGCCGCACGCCGCACCGCTCGCCGCCGCGTGAGGCGGCCAGCGCCACCGCCGCCCACGCCAGCCGGTTCGCCGCGGGCCGGCCGTCGTCGTACACGCGCCCCTGCGCGAGCACCCGGACCCACTCCCAGTCGTTCGGGTCGCTCACCGCCGGGCCGCCAGCACGCCGTCGAGCAGGCCCGGGAACAACGCGTCCAGGTCGGCCCGGCGCAGGGAGCTGATCCGGGACGTGCCCTGCGGGCGGACCCGGACCACCCCCGCCTCGCGCAGGGTCCGCACGTGGTGGGTCAGCGTCGACGCCGTCACGCCCAGGGGCAGCGCGCCGCACGAGATGCCCTCCTCGTGCTCGGCCAGCGCGCGCACGATCCGGAGCCGGACCGGGTCGGCGAGCGCGTGCAGCACCGACGTTATCCGTATTTCGTCCAGTTCCGGGTGAGCGAGCGCGGTGGTCATGGCGGCAATACTACGATATCAGTCGTACTTTGATGGGCGTCGTAGTACGGTGACCGTCGAAACATCACTCGATCCGGGGAGCGCCATGCCCGCCCGCACCGCTCGCACGTACCTCCTGGCCGCCGGCGGCTTCGCCATCGGCACGAGCGGGTACATCGTCTCCGGCGTCCTGCCCGCCGTGAGCGAGGAGCTGCACGTCTCGCACGCCACGGCAGGCCAGTTGCTCACCGCGTTCGCCATCGCCTACGCCGTCTCCTCACCGCTCCTGGCCGCCGTCACGGGCCGGTGGGAGCGCCGCACGCTCCTGGTCACGGCGCTCGGCGTGGCCGCGGTCGGCAACCTGCTCGCCGCGCTCGCGACCAACTACCCGTTGCTGCTGGTGGCACGCGTGGTCAGCGCCCTCGGCGCGGCCGCCTACACGCCGGCCGCGACGCTCGTCGCCACCGTCCTCAGCCCGCCCGAACACCGCGGCCGGGCCGTCGCGCTGGTGTTCGGCGGGTTGACGTTCTCGCTGGTCCTCGGCGTGCCCGCGGGCAACCTGCTCGGCGGCCCCCTCGGCTACCAGGGCGTCTTCGCGCTGATCGCGGCCGTGTCCGCGCTGGCCGCCGTGGCCGTCCGGTGCTGGCTGCCGCGCGTGGACGCGCCCCCGGCCGTCGGCCTGCGGCAGCGGTTCGCGCCCGCCGCCGACCGGCGCGTGCTGATGGTCCTGGGCCTGACCGTGCTCGCGTGCCTGGCGGTGTTCAGCGTCTTCAACTACATCGCGCCGCTGCTGGCCGAGACCACGGGCCTGGGCGGGGCCGCGATCGGCGTGCTGCTCGTCGCGTACGGGCTCGGCTCGGTGCTCGGCAACTGGGGCGCGGGCCGCCTGACCGATCGCTTCGACACCCGCAAGCTGCTCGTCGTGCTGTTCAGCTGCTTCACGGTCGTGCTGGCCACGCTGCCGCTGACCACGACCACGCCGGTGTCGGCCGCGGTCGCGCTGTTCGCCTGGGGCGCGCTGACGTGGTCGGCGAACCCGCCGATCCAGAGCTGGCTGATCGAGCTGGCGCCGGCCAACAGCGGCCTGCTGCTGTCGCTCAACGCGTCCGCCATCTACCTGGGCATCGGGCTGTCCGGCGTGGTCGGCGGCCTGGTGATCAGCTGGGCCGGCCTGCTGCCGCTGGCGCCGATCGCCTCGCTGCTCGCCGTCGTGGCGCTGGTGATGCTGGTCTTCTCGCTGAAGCCCCAGGACGCGCCCGTGGTCGCGCCGCCCGTGGAGGACCTGGCCCAGCGCTGACGGCCCGGGCCGCCGACCCCCGGCCGGCGGCCCGCCTCAGCCTTCCTTCGCCGCCGCCTTGGCCGCCTTCTTGAACGCCCGGACCTCGGCCAGCGTCTCGGCGCTGGTCACGTCCGCGATGGACCGCCGCGACCCCTCCTCGCCGTAGGCCCCGGCGGCCTCCCGCCAGCCGTCCGGCCGGACGCCGAGCTGCTTGCCCAGCAGCGCGACGAAGATCCGCGCCTTCTGGTCGCCGAAACCGGGCAGCGCCTTGACCCGGCGCAGCACCTCCCGGCCGTCGGGCTTGCCGGACTTCCAGATGTTCGCCGCCTTGCCGTCGTAGTGCTCGATCACGTGCTGCGCGAGCGCGTGCACCCGCCGTGCCATCGAGCCGCCGTACCGGTGGATCGCGGGCGGCTGGACGCACAGTTCCACGAACTCGTCCACGTCCGCCTCGGCGATCCTGGTGATGCTGAACCCGCCCATCCGGTCGGCGATCTTCCGGGGGCCCGCGAACGCGTGCTCCATGGGGAACTGCTGGTCCAGCAGCAGCCCGGTGAGCAACGCGAAGGGATCCTTGCTGAGCAGCTCGTCGGCGGCCGGGTCACCGGTCAGGCGCAGCTTCTTCGGCATGCCGGCCATCCTCGCACCCGCTCCACCACCCCACCCGCCCAACTCGGGCGCGAGTCGCGCGCCCTGCCCGGCGGCGCCCCGGTCGCGCCGGGCCGCGGGGCGACTATTCGGCGTGCCGGTCGAATTCCGGGATCAGCTCGCCGACCAGGCGCAGGCTCCGCATGACGTCCTCGTGCTTCAGCCCGCCCACCTGGTGGAAGGCCATCAGGCGGTCGATGCCCAGGTCCGCGTACACGCGCAGCTTCCGCCGGCACGTCTCCGGGCTGCCGACGATCAGCGAGTCCTGCTCGTTCAACGCCTCGAAGATCTCCTCCGGCGGCACGTCCTCGCCCTGCAGGACCCGGCCGATCACGACCTGGGCGCGGGTCGGCCCGCCGGCCGCCGACGCCTCCGCCCGCAGGAACTCCCCGGTCAGGCCGCCGCCCGACGGGCCGCGCACCAGCTCCTCCTGGTGCCGCACCGTCTCGACGAAGTAGTCCGCCGCCTCGAAGAACGTCAGCGCCTTGACCGTGTACCAGGCCGCCGCGGCCACCGCGCCGTTGCGGACCGCCTGCTCGTCGGTCTCCGCGCAGTGCACGAACGTGAAGAACGCGACCTGGTTGTTGACGAACGCGCCGACCGGCGACGTGCACGCGGCGGCGGCCGCCCGGTACAGCTCCACCATCCGCCGCACCCGCTCGACGGACTCCCACATGGTCGTCCCGAGCACCCCCACGCCCCGGCGGCCCGCCTCCTCGAACGACGCCGGGCTCGCCGCCGCCTGCCACAGCGGCGGGTGCGGCTGCTGGAGCGGCTTGGGCACGACCGGCACGTCGTGGATCTCGAAGTCCTCGCTGGAGTGCGAGAAGCGCTCCGACGTCCACATCCGCGGGATCATCTCGAACGCCTGCTGCGTCTGCCGCCGCACGTCCGCCGGGTCGACCCCGAACAGGCGCCACTCCGGCGCGGTGGACCGGGTCAGGCCGAACTCCACCCGGCCGCCGCTGAGGTGGTCGAGCGTCGCGGCCCGCTCGGCTGCCCTGATCGGGTGGTTGAACCGCGCCGGCGCGAGCACCGCGGAGTGGCCGAGCCTGATCCGGGACGTCTGCTGCGAGATCGCCGCCAGCAGCAGCTCCGGCGCGGACGACAGGCTGAACTCGTCGGCGCCGTGGTGCTCGACCTGCCACCAGCACCCGTAACCCAGCTCGTCGGCCAACCGGGCCTGCGCCAGCGCCTCGGTGATGCGGGCGTGCTGGTGGCCGTCCTGCCACGGGCGCGGGTCCTGGATCTCGTTGAACACGTCGATCTTCACGCCGGGCTCCTCCCGTGGGCTCGCCGAAACGTAGCCCGCGGCCGGGCGGCGCGACATGCGCCATTCGGTTGACCGCCGGCTATGCCAGGTGCTGATCGGCGCCCGTGACCGGCACGACCTGGCCGATCAGCAGCCGCAGCGCCTCCCGGTCCACCGTGGCCGGGTCCTCGGCGAGCCACTCGCCGACCTCCGCGACGAACTGCGCGGGCGTCATCGGCGGCACGACGGCGTCCGCCGGCTCCGCCGCGGTCACCACGCCCTCCCGGCTCGGGTACACCAGCAGCGCGGTCCGGATGTCCAGCCAGGGCAACAGCTTCCGGTACACCGCGAGGCTGCGCGGCATCCGCGTGCCGCCGCCCCGGAACGGGTGGCCGTTGCGCCAGACCGTGCCGTCGTCCTCGGCCTCGTAGTGCCCCGGCAGCCACGACTTCGACTCGATCAGCACGAGCCTCCGCCCGCACAGCACGGCGTGGTCGACGTCCGCGAACACCGAGCCCGGCCAGGCCAGGCCGTGGAAGATCCGCACGCCCGGCAGCCGGGTCAGGTACTCGCCGAGCAGGTCGGCGGTGAGCCGCTCGCAGACCCGGTCGTCCGTGGTGCCGTGGACCACGCCGGTGTCGTGGTCCAGCGTGAACGCGCGGTCGGCCCGGATCGCGGCCAGGTACCGCCGGACGAGCCGGAACGCGGCCGCGGCCGCCGCGGCGACCAGCACCAGCCACACGCCCAGCGCCAGCGGCGAGAAGTCGAGCGCCACCACGGGCAGCAGCAGGAAGAACCACCCGCACACGGCCGCGAGCGCGGGCGCGTGCCCCGGTCCGGCGGCCGGCACGTACCGCACCCGCTGCGCCGCGTCGACCAGGTGCCACCAGGCGAGGCCCCCGAGGTCCACCGCGGGCTTCGGGGGTACGAAGTGGGGATCGTCGCCGAAATCGCGCAGCCGGCCGGTGCGGCCCGTGCGCCGGGGCCGGGTCGGCGACGCCGGTCGTGCGCCCGGACGGGTGAACGTCCACCCCCGGTCGTAATCACGCCGCCGCGCGGGATCCCGGAGGGTGTCATATGCCTCTTGCAGCATGCGGAAGGTGCCGGAGGACCCGCCCGCGTCCGGGTGCATGACCTTGGCCAGGGAGCGGTAAGCGGATTTGATCTCCGCCTCGGACGCGTAGCGACCGACCCCGAGGAGTTCGTAGTAGTCGACCCCGCGCACGCGGCAGACCTTAGCGGCCCTGTCTCCCCGGCCGCGGTCTGGTTAGTGTTGTGCGGGAGCCCGGTAGCGCAGTGGTTGTCGCGCCCTCCTGCTCGGAGGGAGGACGCCGGTTCGAATCCGGCCCGGCTCGGGACCATGTAGCGCAGTGGTTGACGCGCCCTCCCCCGGGAGGGAGGACGCCGGTTCGAGTCCGGCCTGGTCCGCGGGTCCTGGTGACCGGGGTAGGCCGAGTTGCCGGGGTGCGCCCACCGGCGCACCCTTCGGCCATGGCGACATGCGACGTTTGCGGCAACGACTACTGGATGGCCTTCGAGGTCCGCACGGTCGGCGGCGGCACGTACACGTTCGACAGCTTCGAGTGCGCGATCCAGCGCCTGGCCCCGCGCTGCGAGCACTGCGACTGCCGCATCATCGGGCACGGCGTCGAGGTGCGGGGCCGGTTCTTCTGCTGCGCCCACTGCGCGCGCAGCGCGGAGAGCCTCGGCGCCGAGATCAAGGACACCGTCGGCGCGCACCCGGGCTGACCGCTCACCCGCAGTGCAGCACGAGCCGGCCGTTGAGGAACGTGGGCTGCAGGTCGCCGCGCGCGTCCACGCTCTTCGTGCCGTGCGGCAGGACCTCCTCGATCGCGCTGAACGCGATGATGTCCGAGACGCCGTAACGGCCGCGCAGCGCGCGTTGGCCGGGGAACCGCAGCGCCCGCCCCTCCCGCCGGTCCCGGTGCGCCAGCACCGCCCGCAACGCGCCCCGCGCCAGCGGCTCCGGCCCGGCGAGCCGTTGCAGGGCCCCGTCGTGCACCGCCACGCCGTAGCCGCGCTCGATCAGCGTCGACAGGGTGTTCTCCGACGGCCGGTCGGGGAGCCGGAACGACACCGCGTACCGCTCCTCCACCCGGTGCACGCACACCAGCTGGGCGTGGAACAGCAACGTCTCGTACAGCGACACCGCCACGGCGTCCGCGGTCGCCTGGTCCTCGTGACCGGCGTTCAGGCCGAGCCAGGTCGTCATCCGGACGCCTCGACAACGTTGTCGTGCAGCGGATTCGGCACGAAGTCCTCCTCGGCGCGATCGGCGCGGGTCAGGATCTCGTGGGAGGCTAGTCCGATCGGGTGATCCCGTGGTAGCCGCCGAATGGCCCCTATCCGAAAACTAGATGGGGAGCAGGTCGAAGGTCTCGAGGAACGGCAGCGCGCCCGCCCGCTGGAGCGCGGCGGCGGACAGCCAGACGCTCAGGATCGTGATCAGCGGCCCGACGATCGCCATCTCCACCCGGCCGCCGGTCTTCATCCGCAGGACCTTGGGCGGCGCGACCGGGAACCACGTCTTGCCCATGAGCGGGATCGGCCACAGGATCGGGCAGCCCTGCTCGGTGATCGCGTCGCCGAGGTAGTGCGCCACGCAGCCGATGCCCACGGCCACCCCGCACGCGGCCGCGCTGGCCGGCGTCTGCGCGGTCCACGCCACGCAGGCGACCGTGATCGCGGCCGAGGCGCCGGTGATCAGCAGCGCGTCCTTCTGCGGGCACCAGTCGTTCATGATGCCGCGCACGGCCAGGCCCGCGAACACGAACATCAGCGCGGGCAGCGCCCACTTCTGCGACTGCTGCACGACCGCCGTCGTGCCGATGGCGGCGGCCAGCGCGAACGCCAGCGTGTGGGTCAGCCCGCGGTGCCCGCCGTCGCGGTTGGAGTCCTTGCGGGTGCGCGTGGTGCGGTAGACGAACGAGCTGACCGTGTTGATCAGCGCCGACGCGCCCGCGCTGACCGGCCCGAACGTGCGCGAGATGGTCGAGGACGGGTGGTCGAGGTCGGGCAGCAGGGCCGCGCCGGTGGCGAGCACCGCGCCCACCGCCCAGCTCTGCGGGCTCAGCTGGCCGATGGGGTGGTTCTCCGCCAGGGCGGTCACCGCGGCCCAGGCCAGCAGGCCGCTCATGGCGTGGGTCGGACCCGTCGACAACGCTGCCCCCTTGATCACTCCTACGGGGGAGAGGTTAGCGGGGCGGACGCGGCCCGCGGCGGCAATCCGCGAACGCGTGTTCGAGTGGCGACCGGCGGGGGTCGCAGGCCGTCCCCGTGCGGCGGCCCGCCGGTCCGGCTGGTTGTATTGGCCCGGAGCACGCCCGTGCCACCGGCGGTCGCGGCGTCGGCCCCAGTGTGACGCCGTTCCCTTTTTCCGCCCGGGTGGACGCAAGCAACCCGACATAGCAGTACGCTTGTCTTGCTTGCATTGTCGCGAGAGGAGCGCCCTGAGTATGGGCAAGATCAAGGTTCAGGGGACCGTCGTCGAACTCGACGGCGACGAGATGACGCGGATCATCTGGCAGTTCATCAAGGACAAGCTGATCCACCCGTACCTGGACGTCAACCTCGAGTACTACGACCTGGGCATCGAGCACCGGGACGCCACCGACGACCAGGTCACCGTCGACTCCGCGCACGCCATCAAGAAGCACGGCGTCGGCGTCAAGTGCGCCACCATCACGCCGGACGAGGCGCGGGTCGAGGAGTTCGGCCTGAAGAAGATGTGGCTCTCGCCGAACGGCACGATCCGCAACATCCTCGGCGGCGTGGTGTTCCGCGAGCCGATCATCATCTCCAACATCCCGCGGCTGGTGCCGGGCTGGACGAAGCCGATCATCATCGGCCGCCACGCCCACGGCGACCAGTACAAGGCGACCAACTTCAAGGTCCCCGGCGCGGGCGAGCTGACCATCACGTTCACGCCCGAGGACGGCTCCGAGCCGATCAAGCACGTGGTGGCCAACTACGGCCCCGACGGCGGCGTGGCCATGGGCATGTACAACTTCAACAAGTCCATCGAGGACTTCGCGCGCGCCTCGTTCTCGTACGGGTTGCAGCGCAACTACCCGGTGTACATGTCCACCAAGAACACCATCCTCAAGGCGTACGACGGCGCGTTCAAGGACATCTTCCAGAAGGTGTTCGAGGAGGAGTTCAAGGCGCAGTTCGACGCGGCGGGCCTGACCTACGAGCACCGCCTGATCGACGACATGGTCGCGGCGGCCCTGAAGTGGGAGGGCGGCTACGTCTGGGCGTGCAAGAACTACGACGGCGACGTGCAGTCCGACACGGTCGCGCAGGGCTTCGGGTCGCTCGGCCTGATGACCTCGGTCCTGATGACGCCGGACGGCAGCACGGTCGAGGCCGAGGCCGCGCACGGCACGGTCACCCGGCACTACCGCCAGCACCAGGCGGGCAAGCCGACCTCCACCAACCCGATCGCGTCGATCTACGCGTGGACCGGCGGCCTCAAGCACCGCGGCAAGCTGGACAGCACGCCGGAGGTCACCGGCTTCGCGGAGACGCTGGAGCAGGTCGTCGTGGAGACCGTCGAGAGCGGCAAGATGACCAAGGACCTCGCCCTGCTCGTGGGCAAGGACCAGGAGTGGCAGACCACCGAGGAGTTCCTCGGCACGCTCGACGAGAACCTGCAGAAGCGGATGGCCGGCTGACGCCCGCCCTCCCGTTCGCGTGATCAGGGGACTGCCTCCGGGCGGTCCCCTGATCCGTTTCCGTGACCACCTCACCCGTCCGGTTCCCCGGTGGTGTGGATTGCGCCGCGGACCGCCGCACGACCCGCCGGGCCGCGCTATATCTGCACCTCAGCAGAGGTGTCGGGAGGCGTGATGTTCGGGATTCCGGTGCGCGGCATGGTCGTCGTCGGTGTGCTCGCGGCGGCCGGGTTGATGTACTTCGCCAACGGCGGCAAGAAGCTGGGGGTCGAGGAGGTCGCCGTCCGGGAGTGCCGGGTGACGGTGGTCGCGGACATCCTCAACGTGCGCTCCGGGCCCGCCGACACGCAGCCGATCGTGGCCACCATGCGGCGGGACGCGGTGGTGCGGGCCGAGGCGCGGGTCGAGAACGGGTTCCGGCTGCTGGCCGACGGGCACTGGGTCAAGGACGAGTTCGTGACGCCGACCTCGGACAGCAGCTGTTCGTGACGCCCGTGGTGTGATGGGCGGGTGTTCTTCAAGTGGCGGTGGGGCCGCCGTGACGTGGTGACGTGCGCGTGCGAGCCGGAGTGGCCGGGGTTGCGCGCGGAGGTGGACGGGCAGCCGGTGGCCGGTGTGCCCTCGCCCGAGGGCAGCAGCCCGTTGGTGCTGATGCTGGGCCTGACCGCGGTGTGCACGGGCTGCGGCGCGCGATACCCGCACGGCTGGGCGGTCGCCGGTCGCGGTTAGGCTGCCGCCGTGCTGACCGTCTCCACGATCAACGTCAACGGGCTGCGCGCCGCGGCGAAGAAGGGCTACCTCGAGTGGCTGGCCGCGACGTCGGCGGACGTCGTGTGCCTCCAGGAGGTGCGCGCCGAGCCGGGGCAGCTGCCGGACGAGGTGCGGTCGCCGGAGGGCTGGCACGTGGCGCACGCGTACTCGGAGGTCAAGGGCCGCAACGGGGTCGCGGTGCTGACCCGGGAACAGCCGGAGGCCGTGCGGATCGGGTTCGGGGTGGCCGAGTTCGAGCACTCGGGGCGGTACGTCGAGGTCGAGCTGGCCGACGTGGTCGTGGCGTCGCTGTACCTGCCCAGCGGCGACGTCGGCACGCCGAGGCAGGACGAGAAGGACCGCTTCATGGCGGGGTTCCTGCCGTACCTGGTGGAACTGCGCGACAAGGCCGCCGCCGACGGGCGCGAGGTGCTGGTGTGCGGCGACTGGAACATCGCGCACCGGGCCGAGGACCTGAAGGCGTGGAAGGCGAACCTGAAGTCGTCCGGGTTCCTGCCCGAGGAGCGGGCGTGGATGGACCGGGTGTTCGGGGAGGCGCGGTACGTCGACGTGGTGCGTTCCCTGCACCCCGACGTGGCCGGCCCGTACAGCTGGTGGTCCTACCGCGGCAAGGCGTTCGACAACGACTCCGGCTGGCGGATCGACTACCAGGTCGCGACGCGGGGCTTGGCGGCCTCGGCCACGTCGGCGGTGGTCGAGCGGGCCGCCACGTACGCCGAACGGTGGTCCGACCACGCGCCCGTCACCGTGACCTTCGACTGGCCGAGGGACGCCGATCAGGCACAATCGTGATCGGGAGGTGACGTCCGTGCACGAGGTCATCGAGGCCAGGCGGCCCGAGGTCGAACAGCTGTGCCGCGTGCTGGGCGTGCGCCGCCTCGACGTCTTCGGGTCCGCCGTCGGCGACTCGTTCGACCTGGCGACCAGCGACGTGGACGTCCTTGTGGAGTTCGACGCCGGTCCGGGTTTTGACTACTTCAACCACTACTTCGCGTTGAAGGAAGGGCTGGAGCGGATCTTCGGCCGACCGGTCGACCTCGTGAGCGTCGCCGGCATCCGCAACCCGTACTTCCGGCAGCAGGTGATGGAGACCAGGGAACAGCTGTATGCCGCCTGACCCCCGCGCCCGCGCGTGTCCTACGTTCGGAACGCGCGTGTCCTGCGGTCAGGTGCACCGAGTTGAACGCCCCGGGGCCGGCCGGAGTCCTTGCCCGCCAACGGGAACGATCAACCCGACGATCGACTTCGCTCGTTCGGCCGCACTTCACGTCGAGTTCGTGACCCCATCCCCGGTTCGTGAGAACTTTTCACCAACCGAGGACACGGGGAGCGGTCGATGGGGATCAGCCGGCGGCGGTTCTTGCAGGCGACGGGTGCGGCGGGCGGGGTGTTGCTGTGGGGTGGGCCCGCCTGGGCCGCCACCACCGGCACGACCCTCGACTCCGCCGCCGCGGCGGTCGGCGGCACGGGGTACCGCCGGCTCCAGGCGGGCCCGGGGTGGCCGCTCGTGGTGCGCCCCGACCTCGCCGCACCCGACCCGGGACGGGCGGACCGGCGCACGCCGCTCGCCTGCTTCGTCCAGTTCACCGACATGCACGTGCTCGACGCGCAGAGCCCCGCCCGTTTCGAGTACACCCACCCGCTGCTCGGCTCCGGCGCGTTCCGCCCGCACGAGACGTTGGCGCAGCACACCTCCACCGCCCTGGTGAACCGGGTCAACGCCCTCCGCGCCGGCCCGTTCACCGGCCGCCCGATCGACTTCACCATGACCACGGGCGACAACACCGACAACCACGAGCTGGTCGAGCTGGACTGGTTCCTCACCGTCCTCAACGGCGGCCGGATCACCGCCAACACCGGCGACCCCGCCCGCTACGAGGGCGTCCAGGACTCCGGCGCGAAGTCCTACTGGAACCCGCACTCCGCCCTGCGGGACGACTACAAGGCCAAGGGCTTCCCGCAGGTCCCCGGTTTGCTCGACGCCGCGATCCGCCCGTTCGACAGCCCCGGCCTGCGCGTCCCCTGGTACTGCACGTTCGGCAACCACGACGACAGCGTGGTCGGCTCCCTGCCCGACGGCCTCCCGCCGGTCGACGGCCTCTACACCGGCAGCCGCAAGGTCGTCGGCTTCTCCGACGCGCAGGTGCGGCGGCTCGCCGCGGCCATGACCGACCCCACCCGCGTGCTCGACGCGGCGGCCGTGCTGGCCGAGGGCGGCCTGGTGCGCACGGTCACCCCGGACGACCGCCGCCGCCCCTTCACCACCGCCGAGTTCGTCCAGGCGCACCTCGACCCGCGCCACACCGGCCCCGGCCCGCACGGGCACGGCTTCACCCCGGACAACGCCGACGGCGTGGACGTCTTCTACACGTTCCGGATCGCGCCCGGCGTCACGGGCGTCAGCCTCGACACCACGACCACCGCGGGCTTCGCGGACGGCTCGATCGGCCTGCACCAGTACCTCTGGCTGGAGCGGACGCTCAAGCGCAACAGCTCCCGCTACTACGACGCGTTCGGCTTCGCGCACCGGCAGGACGTCACCGACGAGCTGTTCATCCTCTTCAGCCACCACACGAGCTGGACGATGGGCAACGTCCTGCCGGACCGCCGCCGCCCGCTGGACCCCCGGCTGGACGGCGACGCGCTCGTCGCGCTGCTCGGCCGGTTCCCGAACGTGGTGGCCTGGGTCAACGGCCACACCCACGAGAACCGGATCGTCCCGCACGGCACGGGCGAGCGCGCGTTCTGGGAGATCAACACCGCCGCCCACGTCGACCACCCGCAGCACGCCCGGATCATCGAACTCGCGGACAACGGCGACGGCACGTTGTCGCTGTTCACGACCTTGGTCGAGGCCGACGCGCCCTACCAGGCCGACTACGACGACTTCTCGCCGCGCGGCCTCGCGTCGCTGGCCCGAGAACTCGCGTTCAACGACCCGCACGCCAACGCGGCCGCCGCCGGCGCGGTGACGGACCGCAACACCGAACTGCTCGTGGCGGGGCGGGCGCCGGTGCGGTGACGCGACGCGGACCACCCGGTGGCGGTCCGTGTCGGACATCACACTGGGCATGATCAGGACTTTCCCCAGACCTAATGTCGTTGACGTGGCCGTGGACATCTCGATCACCCCGCCGGAGCCCCAGCCGAACGCCTCGGCGATGCGACGCGCGTTGCGCCGTGCCGCCGACGGCGCGCCGCTGGACGTCACGGAGGCGGCCGTGCTGCTGCACGCCCGCGGTGACGACCTGGAGGCGCTGCTCGACGCCGCCGGCCGGGTTCGGGACGCCCACCTGCTGGCCGAGGGCCGGCCGGGGGTCGTCACCTACAGCCGCAACGCGTTCATCCCGCTGACCCGGCTGTGCCGCGACCGCTGCCACTACTGCACGTTCGCGACCGTCCCGCACAAGCTGCCCGCCGCGTTCCTGGAGCGCGACGAGGTGCTGGAGATCGCCCGCCGGGCCGCCGCCCAGGGCTGCAAGGAAGCGCTCTTCACGCTGGGCGACCGGCCCGAGGAGCGGTGGCCGCAGGCCCGCGAGTGGCTGGAGGCGCGCGGCTACTCGTCCACGCTCGACTACGTGCGGGCCAGCGCGATCGCGGTGCTGGAGGAGACCGGCCTGCTGCCGCACCTCAACCCCGGCGTGCTGAGCTGGGAGGAGTTGCAGCGGCTGCGGCCGGTCGCGGCCAGCATGGGGATGATGCTGGAGACCACGGCCGAGCGGCTGTGGTCGCAGAAGGGCGGCCCGCACTACGGCAGCCCGGACAAGGAGCCCGCGGTCCGGCTGCGGGTGCTCACCGACGCGGGCCGGGTCAACGTCCCCTTCACCACCGGCATCCTCATCGGCATCGGCGAGACCGTCACCGAGCGCGCCGAGTCGCTGCTGGCCATGCGCGGCATCGCCCGGCAGTACGGGCACGTCCAGGAAGTGATCATCCAGAACTTCCGGGCCAAGCCGGACACCGCGATGCGCGGCATGCCCGACGCCGACCTGCGCGAGCTGGCCGCCACGATCGCGGTCGCGCGGCTGGTCATGCCCTCGTCCACGAGCGTGCAGGCCCCGCCGAACCTGGTCGGCGGCGAGTTCGGCCTGATGCTGCGCGCGGGCATCGACGACTGGGGCGGCGTGTCGCCGGTCACGCCCGACCACGTCAACCCGGAACGGCCGTGGCCGCAGGTCGACGCGCTCGCCGAGCACACCCGCGCCGCCGGGTTCGAGCTGCGGGAACGCCTCGCCGTCTACCCGCGGTACGTGACCGCGCCCGCCGGGCAGTGGATCGACACCCGGCTCACCGCCCACGTGTCCGCGTTGGCGCGGGAGGACGGGCTGGCCGAGCCGGACGCGCCCGTCGTCGGCCGCGAGTGGCAGGAGCCGGACGGCGGCCTCGACACCTACGGGCGGGCCGACCTCAACACCGCCATCGACACCGAGGGCCGCACCGACGACCGCCGGGGCGACTTCGACAGCGTCTACGGCGACTGGGCCTCGCTGAGCGTCCCCAAGGCCGTCGAGCGGCTGCCGGAGGACACCGCGCGCGCCCTGCGCCTGGCCGCCGACGACCCCGCCCGGCTGCTGGACGACACGGACGCGGCCATGGCGCTGCTCACCGCGGACGGCACGGCCCTGGAGACCATGACCAGGCTGGCCGACGAGCTGCGCGCCGAGGTGGTCGGCGACGACGTCACCTACGTGGTCAACCGCAACATCAACTTCTCGAACGTCTGCTACGTCGGCTGCCGCTTCTGCGCGTTCGCCCAGCGGGAGCGGGACGCGGACGCGTTCCGGCTCTCCGTGGCCGAGGTCGCCGACCGCGCCCAGGAGGCGTGGGACGCGGGCGCGACCGAGGTGTGCATGCAGGGCGGCATCGACCCGAAGCTGCCGGTCACGTACTACGCCGACGTCGTGCGCGCGATCAAGGCCCGGGTGCCGGGCATGCACGTGCACGCGTTCAGCCCGATGGAGGTCGTCGCGGCGGCGGCCAAGGCGGGCGTGAGCGTGCGCGAGTGGCTGACCGAGCTGCGCGACGCGGGCCTGGACACCATCCCCGGCACCGCCGCCGAGATCCTGGACGACGACGTGCGCTGGGTGCTGACCAAGGGCAAGCTGCCCGCCGCGACCTGGCTCGACGTCGTCGCGACCGCGCACGAGCTGGGCATCCGCTCGTCGTCCACGATGATGTACGGCCACGTCGACCACCCGGGCCACTGGCTGGGCCACTTCCGGACCCTGGCGGCCCTGCAGGACCGCACGGGCGGGCTCACCGAGTTCGTCGGCCTGCCGTTCGTGCACCGCAACGCGCCGATCTACCTGGCGGGCGTGGCCCGGCCCGGCCCGACCCGGCGCGACAACCGGGCCGTGCACGCCTTCGCCCGGCTCGCCCTGCACGGCCGCGTCGACAACGTCCAGTGCTCGTGGGTCAAGCTCGGCGACGAGGGCACCGCCGAGGTGCTCCGCGGCGGCGCGAACGACCTGGGCGGGACCCTCATGGAGGAGACCATCAGCCGCATGGCGGGCTCCGAGCACGGCTCCGCCCGCACGGTCGAGCAGCTGCACGCCACGGCGGCGTTGGCGGGCCGCCCGGCCCGGCAGCGCACTACGACATATGGCCGAGTGGACGTGGTCGGGTAGACCCCTGCGGGCGACAGCGCGACCGGCTGTGGTTAGTCTGCCGCCGGTCGTGTTTACCCGAAGCGGGCATGCCGGTCCCACAGCTTGGGTAGGTTCGCGACCGGCCGTCAACAAGGTTCACTCCCCCGTGGAGTGGCGCGGTGTTGGTGAGGAGGCTGGGCAGTGCGCGGTCGCGGTGCGGTGCTGGGTCTGGTCCTGGGCGCGGCGTCATCCCTGCTCGTCCCGGGTGTCGCGGTGGCGGCCGACGGCGCGGTGGTCGCCCCGGTCTCCCTCGAGGCGCCGGTCGGCATCGCCGCGGTGGCGTTCGGCGTGATCGGCCTGGTCGCCGGTCTGGTCCGCCGCCGCCGGTCGGCCGTGGCGCCCACGGCGGCCAACGAGCGCATCACCCCGCAGGTGGCTGCGGGCGGCGACGGCACGGCCGAGGTGCGGCCCGCCACCACCGGGGCCTGACCGGCCTGGGAGAATCCTCCCGTGGTCGTCGACAACTCCGCTGAGAACGCCGCCGGCGAGGCCGCGGGCCTCCCCGCCGAGAACCCGGCTCCGGTGAGCCGCCCCCGCGTGCTGTCCGGCATCCAGCCGACCGCGGGCTCCTTCCACCTCGGCAACTACCTGGGCGCGCTCCGCCAGTGGGTGGCGCTCCAGGAGACCCACGACGCGTTCTACTGCGTCGTGGACCTGCACGCGATCACCGTCGAGCAGGACCCCAAGGTGCTGCGGCACAACACGCGGGTGTCGGCCGCGCAGCTCCTCGCGCTGGGCATCGACCCCGACCGCGCCGCGCTGTTCGTGCAGTCGCACGTGCCCGAGCACGCCCAGCTCGCCTGGGTGATGCAGTGCCTGACCGGGTTCGGCGAGGCCAGCCGGATGACCCAGTTCAAGGACAAGTCCGCGCGGCAGGAGGCGGGCGTCGGCGTCGGCCTGTTCACCTACCCGATCCTGCAGGCCGCGGACATCCTGCTGTACCAGGCGCACTACGTGCCGGTCGGCGAGGACCAGCGCCAGCACCTGGAGCTGACCCGCGACCTCGCGCAGCGGTTCAACACCCGCTACGGCAAGACGTTCCGGCTGCCCGAGCCGTACATCGTCAAGGACACCGCCAAGATCTACGACCTCCAGGACCCGACGTCGAAGATGTCGAAGTCCGTGCCCGCGGGCGTGGTGGAGCTGCTGGAGGACCCGAAGCGGTCGGCCAAGAAGATCCGCTCGGCGGTCACGGACACGGGCCGGGAGATCGCCTACGACCCGGAGCACAAGGCCGGCGTGAGCAACCTGCTGGTGATCTACTCCGCGTTGACCGGGCGGTCGGTCGAGTCGCTGGTCGCGGACTACGAGGGCAAGGGCTACGGCGACCTGAAGAAGGACCTCGGCGAGGTGTTCACCGAGTTCGTCACGCCCGTGCGGGCGCGGGTCGCGGAGTACCTCGACGACACCGCCGAGCTGGACAAGGTGCTGGCGCGCGGCGCCGAGCGGGCGCGATCGGTCGCGGCGAAGACGCTGGCCAGGGCCTACGACCGGATCGGGTTCCTGCCGAGTGGCGGGTGATCACCGCACCCGCTAGCTTTTCCGCGTGGCGGACAACGCTGGCACGGGGTCGAAGCTCGACCGGATGCGCCGGGAACGGCCGTGGCTCGACCACCTGTTCCGCGCCGCCGCGCGCTACACGGAGAGCTACGGGGCGCACTACGCGGCGGCGGTGACGTACTTCAGCGTGCTGTCGCTCGTGCCGATGCTCATGATCGGGTTCGCGGTGGCCGGCTTCGTGCTGGCCTCGGAACCCGCCCTGATCGAGGAGCTGAAGGCGAGCATCGCCGAGGCCGTGCCGGGCTCGCTCGGCGACACGATCAACAACGTCGTGGAGCAGGCCATCGACTCCAAGGGCACGGTCGGCGTGCTCGGCCTGCTCACTGCGGCCTACTCCGGGCTCGGCTGGATGAGCAACCTGCGCGACGCGCTGACCGCGCAGTGGGGCCACCCGAAGCAGGACCTGCCGTTCCTCAAGACGGCGCTGAAGGACCTGCTCGCGCTCGTCACGCTCGGCGCGGCGCTGGTGGTGTCGTTCGGGCTGACGGCGGCGGGCAGCGGGCTCGCCGAGCTGGTGCTGCGGTGGGTCGGCCTGGACGGCGTCGGGTGGGCCGAGGCGATGCTGAAGGTCGGCACGATCGTGCTCGGCCTGGTGGCGAACTGGCTGGTGTTCCTGTGGGTGCTGGCCAAGCTGCCGCGCAAGCCGTTCAGCCTGCGCAGCGCGGCCAAGGGCGCGGCCGCCGCGGCGATCGTGTTCGAGGTGCTCAAGCAGGGCGGGACGCTCTACCTGAGCACCGTCACGTCGTCGCCCGCGGGCGCGGCGTTCGGGCCGATCATCGGCGTGCTGTTCTTCGCGAACCTGGTGGCGCAGTCGCTGCTGTTCATCACCGCGTGGACGGCCACGGCGCGGGAGAACCTGCTGCGCGACCCGCCCGCCCCGCCGCCGCCCGCCGTGATCCGGCCCGTGGTCGAGGTCCGCTCGGGCCCCAGCCCCCGCGCCGCCATCGGTCTGGTCGGCGCGGGGCTGCTGCTGGGGACGCTGTTCCGGCGGCGGTGAGCCGCTACGTCCAGAAGACGGCGATGCCGACGTTCACCACGACCAGGGCCGCCAGGGTGGGCGTGAGCCAGGCCGCGGGCTTCTTCTTGAGGTTGACCGCCACCAGCGCCGCGATGACGACCAGCACCAGCAGCTTCACGCCGATCTTGATGTCGTTGTAGTCCTGGTCGGTGAGCGGGGCCAGGCCCATCAGCGCCACGCCGGTGAGCAGCTGCAACGCGCTGCCGTGCAGCCAGCCCTTGTTCAGCGGGGCGTCGGCCCCGGCCCGGCGCTGGACGAAGAACATCGCGATCAGCATGCCCATGCCGAGCAGGTGCAGGAACACCAGCAGTAGGCGCACGAACTCCACGGCGGAGCCTCCAGGTGTGGTGGGTTATTCCTTCTTGGTGCGACCGCCGCCGGCGCGACCGGCGGCGCGCAGGCCGCGCACGCCCAACACGCCGATGACCGTGCCGAATGTGAGGGACGCGACGACGAGCAGCAAGTGGACGGTGAAGAACGCGGTCGGGCCGGCGTCCCACGAGCGGGGGTCCTTCCAGATGTTGCGCAGGAAGGTCGGCCAGATGATCCAGGACCACACCCCGAAGGCAAGCAGGAAGACGGACGTGCCGCGGGAGAGCTTCACCGGAGCAGTATCGGACGTGGCGGGTGCAGGTCACTCATCCGGGGTGGTTAGCCTGGGCAGGTGCGTTCCTCCGCGTTCCGACGGCCCTTCGCCCTCGTGCTGGCTGCTTGCGCGCTGATGGCCGGCGTGTCGTTCGTGGCCGCACCGACCGCCGCGGCCCAGCAGCCCTGCGAGAACAAGGTGTCACCGCCCCCGCCGGTGGACACGTCCGAACAGGTGGCCCCGGGTGAGAAGCCACCGCCTCCGATCGAGGTACCGGAGAGCCCGATCGGGGGACCACGTCTCGGTGAATGCGGGCTCGTGCTGCCGCCGAACGCGCCGGTGCCGCCGGACGGCATCACCGCCGAGAGCTGGTTGCTCGCCGACCTCGACTCCGGCGCGGTGCTGGCCGCGGTCAACCCGCACGGCCGGCAGCGGCCCGCGTCGGTGATCAAGGTGCTGCTCGCCACCGTGGTGGCCAAGGAGCTGGCCCCCGACGCGACGGTCGTGGCGACGCCCGACGACCTCGCGCAGGAGTGCACGTGCGTGGGGCTGCGCGCCGGTGCGACGTACACCGTCGAGCAGATGCTCCAGGCGCTGGTGATGGCGTCGGGCAACGACGTGGCGCACGCGCTGGCGCGGCGGCTGGGCGGGGTGCCGTCGGCGATCCGGAAGATGAACGCCCTCGCGGCCGAGCTGGGCGCGCTGGACACGCGGGCGGTCACACCGTCCGGGTTGGACGCGCCGGGCACCTCCACGTCGGCGTACGACGTGGCGCTGATCTACCGCGAGGCGATGAAGCACCCGGACTTCGTCAAGGCGGTGACGACGCGGCGGATCGACTTCCCGGCGGCCAACGGCGCGGGGACCGTGCCGGTCGTCAACGACAACCGGCTGCTGACCACGTACGAGGGCGCGTTGGGCGGCAAGTCGGGGTTCACCGACGACGCGCAGCACACCTACGTCGGCGCGGCGGCGCGCAACGGCAAGCGGCTCGTGGTCGTGCTGCTGCGCGGCCAGCAGCAGCCGACCCGGATGACCGACCAGGCGGCCCGGCTGCTGGACTATGGGTTCGCGCTGGAGCCGGCCGCGTCCGGCAACCCGGTCGGCCGGCTGGTGGAGGGCGCGCCGCAGGCGAAGAAGAAGACCACCGAGCCGCGTCCGACGCCGACCAGCGCCGGGGTGGGCGAGACTCACTCGACCCCGGACGCCTCCGGACCGTCCGCGATGGAGACGGCGTTCGGCAACGTGGGCGGGCCGATCACCGCCGCGGCGGGCCTGGGCCTCGTCCTGGCGTTCGTGATGTACCTGCGCAACCGCCGCGCCAAGGCGGCCCGCGCCGCCCGCGCCGCCGCCACCCGACAAACCCCTTAACCCCCGCGTGTCCTACGTTCACGTCACGCGTGTCCTACCTTCAGAACAGCCGAGTTGAACGCTCAGAACAAACAGGATCTTGTTCTGAGCGTTCAACTCGGCGTACCTGAACGTAGGACACGCGCGTTCCGAACGTAGGACACGCGCGAGGGTTAGACGCGCTTGAAGAGGAGGGCGCGTTTGACTTCCTGGATCGCCTTGGTCACCTGGATGCCGCGGGGGCACGCGTCGGTGCAGTTGAACGTCGTCCGGCAGCGCCACACGCCGTCCACGTCGTTCAGGATGTCCAGCCGTTCCTCGGCGCCCTCGTCCCGGCTGTCGAAGATGAACCGGTGCGCGTTCACGATCGCCGCCGGGCCGAAGTAGGAGCCCTCGGTCCAGTACACCGGGCACGACGTGGTGCACGCCGCGCACAGGATGCACTTGGTGGTGTCGTCGAACCGCTCCCGGTCGGCGATGGACTGCACCCGCTCGCGCGTCGGCTCGTTGCCGTACGTGATGAGGTACGGCTTGACCGCCCGGAACGCCTCGAAGAACGGCTCCATGTCGACCAGCAGGTCCTTGTGGACCGGCAGCCCCTTGATGGGCTCGATGGTGATCGTGGTCGGCTTGCCGCCGCCCGCCAGCAGGTCCTTCAGCAGCACCTTGCACGCCAGCCGGTTCACGCCGTTGATGCGCATGGCGTCCGACCCGCAGATGCCGTGGGCGCACGACCGGCGGAACGTGAGCGTCCCGTCCAGGTACCACTTCACGTAGTGCAGCAGGTTCAGCACGCGGTCCGACGGCAGGGCCGGGATCTCGAACGAGTCCCAGCGCGGCTCGTCGTCCACCTCCGGGTTGAACCGGCGGATCTTCAGGGTGACGGTGATCGCGCCGTCCGGCACCGGGGGCTGGTTGCCGCGCGAGCCGGTGGACACTTCAGCGGTAGCGGTCATCAGTACTTGCGCTCCATCGGCTGGTACCGGGTGAACGTCACGGGCTTGTAGTCGAGCCGGATGTCGGCCAGCAAGCCTTCGCCCTGCTTGTAGTACATGCTGTGGCGCATGAAGTTCGTGTCGTCGCGGTTCGGGTAGTCCTCGCGCGCGTGACCGCCGCGGGACTCCTTGCGCGCCAACGCGCCCACGACGAGAACCTCGGCCAGCTCCAGGAGGAAGCCCAGCTCGACCGCTTCCAGCAGGTCGGTGTTGAACCGCTTCCCCTTGTCCTGCACGGTGATCCGCTGGTACCGCTCCTTCAACGCCTGCACGTCGTGCAGCGCCTGCTTGAGCGTGTCCTCGGTGCGGTACACCGACGCGTTGGCGTCCATCGTGGCCTGCAGCTCGGTGCGGATGTCCGCCACGCGCTCCTCGCCGTGCTCGGACAGCACGAGCGCCACCTGGGCCTCGACGGCCGCGGCGGGGTTCTCCGGCAGGTCCACGTGGTCGTGCGCCAGCGCGTACTCGGCGGCGGCGATGCCCGCGCGCCGGCCGAACACGTTGATGTCCAGCAACGAGTTCGTGCCGAGCCGGTTCGCGCCGTGCACGGACACGCACGCGCACTCGCCCGCGGCGTAGAGGCCGGGCACGACGTTGTCGTTGTCCCGCAGCACCTCGCCGTGCACGTTGGTCGGGATGCCGCCCATCGCGTAGTGCGCGGTCGGGTAGACCGGCACCGGCTCCTTCACCGGGTCGACCGCGAGGTAGGTGCGGGCGAACTCGGTGATGTCGGGCAGCTTGGTCTCCAGCACCTCCGCGCCCAGGTGCGTGCAGTCCAGCAGCACGTAGTCCTTGTTGGGGCCCGCGCCGCGGCCCTCCAGCACCTCCAGCGCCATCGACCGGGCCACGATGTCGCGCGGCGCGAGGTCCTTGATGGTGGGGGCGTAGCGCTCCATGAACCGCTCGCCGGACGCGTTGCGCAGGATCGCGCCCTCGCCGCGCGCGCCCTCGGTGAGCAGGATGCCCAGGCCCGCCAGGCCGGTCGGGTGGAACTGGTAGAACTCCATGTCCTCCAGCGGCAGGCCCTTGCGGAACACGATGCCCATGCCGTCGCCGGTCAGCGTGTGCGCGTTGGACGTGGTCTTGAAGACCTTGCCGAAGCCGCCGGTGGCGAACACCACGGACTTGGCCTGGAACACGTGGATCTCGCCGGTCGCCAGCTCGTAGGCCACCGCGCCGGTGCAGACCGGGCCGTTGTCGGTCTCGGTCAGGCAGATGTCGAGCACGTAGAACTCGTTGAAGAACTCGATCCCGTGCTTGACGCAGTTCTGGTACAGCGTCTGGAGGATCATGTGGCCGGTGCGGTCGGCCGCGTAGCAGGCCCGGCGCACGGCCGCCTCGCCGTGGTTGCGGGTGTGGCCGCCGAACCGCCGCTGGTCGATCTTGCCCTCGGGCGTGCGGTTGAACGGCAGGCCCATCTTCTCCAGGTCGAGGACCGCGTCGATGGCCTCCTTCGCCATGATCTCGGCGGCGTCCTGGTCGACCAGGTAGTCACCGCCCTTGATCGTGTCGAAGGTGTGCCACTCCCAGTTGTCCTCCTCCACGTTCGCGAGCGCGGCGCACATGCCGCCCTGCGCCGCGCCCGTGTGGGAACGCGTGGGGTAGAGCTTGGTGAGCACGGCCGTGCGCGCCCGCTGGCCGGCCTCGATCGCCGCGCGCATCCCGGCGCCACCCGCGCCGATGATCACGACGTCGTACTTGTGGAACTGCATGGCTTTGAGCACTCCCCGCGGCGGGTCAGTCGGTGATGTTCGGGTCGAAGGTGAAGATCACGTAGGTGCCGAGGGCGATGATCAGCACCATCGACGAGTAGAGCAGCACCTTGAGCCAGAACCGGGTCGCGTCCTTGCGGGCGTAGTCGTTGATCACGGTGCGCAGGCCGTTGCCGCCGTGGATCTGGGCCAGCCACAGCATCGCCAGGTCCCAGAACTGCCAGAACGGCGACGCCCACCGGCCGGCGACGAAGCCGAAGTTGATGCGGTGCACGCCGCCGTCGAGGATGTTCATGATGAACAGGTGCCCGAGCACCAGCACCACCAGCGCGACGCCCGAGATGCGCATGAACAGCCAGCTGTACAGCTCGAAGTTGCTGCGGCGGGCGGCGGGGCGGCGCGGCGAGCGCGGCTTGTCGAGGGTCAGGGACTCGCTCATGATCAGTGACCCCCACCGAACAGGTCGGTAACCGTGCGGACCATCATGTAGTAGGTGCCGGGGATCATCACCAGCACCCAGACGACGAGCACCGCCCACAGCATCTGCTTCTGGAAGCGGGCGCCCTTCTCCCAGAAGTCGACGAGCATCACGCGGATGCCGTTGAGCGCGTGGTAGAGGACCGCGCCGACCAGGCCGACCTCGAACAGGTTGACGACCGGGTTCTTGTAGGTCTCGATGACCTTGTCGTACGCGTCCGGCGACACCCGCACCAGCGCGGTGTCCAGGACGTGCGCGAACAGGAAGAAGAACGTCAACACGCCGGTGATGCGGTGGGCTACCCAGGACCACATGCCCAGGTCGCCGCGGTAGAGCGTTCCGCCCCCCTTAGAGGTGCCCGCCCGCTCGGGTGCGGTGGTGCCGGCCATGAGCTACGGCCTCCAGCGTCGGTGGTGGACTGGTCTCCGGTACTCGATTCCAGTACGCGGACCTTGACCAGCCGATGCTAGTCCCGTGAACATCACCCGACCCAACGGCCCGACCCGTCTGTGAGCGACGAGACACCCGGTGGGCGCTGGATCGATTCGCCTCACACCGGGCGCGGCGGCGCTGTGCGGCGCCGGTCACACGATCGCGTGACCGGCACCGTCCACCTGGGACGTCAGCGCGGCCGGTAGGTCGCGACACCGTCCACGATGACCACGTCGACGTGCACCTCGCCGGTCACCGGGGGCCCGAACGGGGTCAGCCGGCGCAGCGGCTGGGGGTCGTTCGGGCGGTGGATGACGACGTTCTCACCCAACTGGGTGGCGAGGAGGCGGCCGGCGAGGTCGCGGGCGTTGGCCGCCATGACGTCCTCGTCGCTGTTCTTGAGCGCCCAGTTGTTGCTCTCCACCAGCGCGTTGTAGAGGTGGCCCTTGCGCATGGCGTGGTCCACCGTGAACCGCGCCACGTCCTCGGGCAGGGTGGCGGCCCGCGCCACCACGTCGCGGCGCAGCGCGACCGGCTGGAGCCCCCGCGCCTGCGCGACCGCCGCGTACAGCCCGCCGGGCGCGGGCGGCGCGCCGGTGGGCAGCAGGTCGTTGGCGATGAACCGCAGGTGCCTGGCGGCCTCGCTGACGTGGTCGGACGCGAGCAGGCCGTGCGCGGCCACCAGCTTGTGCTGCTGCGACACGCCCACGTCCACGCCGGGGAAGCCGCGGGCCGGGGTGGAGATGGCCGGGTTGAGCGGGTTCGACCCGGCCATCTGCCGGCGGGTGGCCGGGTCCGGGTGCCACGGCGGGCGGGGGCCCGTGGTGGGCGGCAGGCGCAGCGGCTCGGCGTCGGCGTAGGCGTTCGTGCGCAGCGCGGCGCGCTGGTCGGCGAACTTCGTGCCCTTCTTGCCGGGCTTGCCGTCCACGAACCGCTCGGTGATCGTCACCCAGCCCATGTGCGACTGGCCCAGGACGCCGGTCGTGAGCAGCTCGTAGGCCAGCCGGGACAGGTCGGTGTCGGTCGCGCCGTCCACGAAGTCGACCGCGAACGACTGCCCGCGCAGCGGGTGGCGGTTGTTCTCCGCGTCCACCCGCAGCGCCTCCGCCACCCGCGCCGGGTCGGGGTCGCCGAGGGTGTGCAGGCTGGTCAGCTCGACCTCGTTGATGCCGTTCAGCCGGCGGCCGAGCATGCCGAACTCGGCCTTGCCCTCGCCGAACCGCACGTGCGGGTACGCGAGCGGCACGAGCCCGTCGAAGAACAGGTTCGGCTCCGGCGTGTACGGCAGCAGCGGGTGGATCGCCGCCTGGTTGCGCCGGGTGTGCATGTCCGCCGCGATCTGGTGCTCGAACTCGGCGATGAACTCGTCGTCGTTCGCGCGGTCGCGCAGCTGCTGCTTCAGCTGGGGCGACGTGTCGGCGTCCTCGTCGATCCGCCGGTGCAGGTCGGCGCGCAGCCGGGCCGCGTCGCCGACCCGGTAGCCGCCGCCGACGACCAGCGGGCGCAGCGGCGCGCTCACGCCGTCCTGGTCCACGACCGCGAGGCCGTCCGCGACGTGCTGGAACACGTGCCGCCCGTCCGGGACGCGCCGGTCGGCCACGTCGAAGTCCATCACCGCCACGTACGGGTGAGCGCCGTTGTGGGCCAGCGCGGTCACCGCGAACTGGTGCGCGTTGCTGTCCAGGACGTGGTTGCGGGTCGCGCCGAACTTGAACGACCCGCCGTGCGGCGGCAGCGCGACCAGGGCGACGGGCTCCGGGCGGCCGTTGACCACCGGCGCGGCGCGGTGCAGGGCCTGGTCGATCGCGGGCTGGTCGGCGGCGTTGACGCCGATGACGAAAGCGACCCTGCCCTGCACGTCCGGCGGGGTGTTCGCCATGACGCTGGTCATCACGTCGTGGAGGCTCTGCGCGTTCAGGTCGCTCGCCCGGACGATCATGTTCACCACGAACGCGGGCGGCTCGTCCCGCCGGATGCCGTCGTCGGTCAGGGTCAGGTAGTTGCCGCGGTCGACCGGGGTGAGGGTCTTGCCGCCGGCCAGCGCCGCGAACGCCGCGTTGTGCACGCCGCCGTCGTTGGCGAGCGTGACCGGCGGCGCGGCCTCGGCCATCTCCACGTCGGAGCCCGCGTCGGAATCGGCGTCGGAGTCGGCGTCCGGGTCGTCCAGCGTGAGCCCGGCGAGCAGCCGGGTCGGCGGCGCGGGGAGCGCCGGACCCTCGTCCGCGGCCTTGCGCTTGCGCTTCGGCGCGTTCGGCGCGGCCACGTCCGGGTCCTGGACGTGCGGGCCCGCGGCGGATGGGGTGTGCGGCGACTCCAGCGCGCGCATCCGGTTCTCGACCAGCCACAGGTTGCGCGGCTTGAGGCTCGCGTCGGCGGCGTCGATGCCCGCCGTCATGGGGGCGTTGTCGCCGACGACGCGGCCCTTGCCGTCCTGGTGCTGGAAGATCGGCTTGACCGCGTCGGTCTCCAGGTACTCGTCGTGCAGGCCGAGGAAGTGGCCGACCTCGTGGGCGAGGCGGCGGGGGTCGGTGTCCACCGGCCAGGAGAGCTGGTCGGCCCGGGCGCCGGGCGCGGCGACCTCGATCGTGGCGTGGGCGTCGGCGGGGTCGGTGGGGAATTCGACGGTGACGTGGAACTGCTCGCCGCCCGGCAGCCGGTGGCCCTGGTTGAACAGCTCCTGCACGCCCTCCCGGGCCCGTCGCCGGAGGTCGGCGACCTGGTCCGGCGTGGCGTCGCCGGGGGCGACGTGCAGCTTCACGGTGAGGTCCACGACGGGGGCGCCGTCGACCTCGAACCGGCGGATGTCGTAGGCGATCGGCCCGCGCCAGGCCCGCAGGTCCACGTTCGTGGGGGTGATCGTGGAGCTGGAGAGCACACCGCCGTCCTCGCCGCGGACGCGGCTGGTGATCGGTGCGGTGGTGCGGGCGTTGGTGATGTCGGTGGTGGTGGCGGGTGCGGGGTTGGTGAACCAGTCTGCGGTGGGTGCGGTGCTGTGTCGCCAGGACGGGTCGTCGAGGACGGGGTGGGGTCCGGCCGGTTGCGTGGAGGTGATGACGGTGTCGGTGACCTTGGTGCCGACCGGTGCGGCGGGTGGGACCCACCCTTCGGGGCGTTTGAGGTCCCAGTCGACGTGGACGTCGGTGGTCGCGGTGGTGGTGACGCCGATGGTGGTGTCGCCGATGGTGGTGTCGACGCCGTGGGCGGCGAGGGCGTCGGCGACGAGCCGGGCGTTCGGGCCGGTGACGGTGACGGCTGGGTGCCGATAGCCGTTGCGGTCGCGGATCGCGTTCTGCTCGGCGATCTCGGCGGCCAGCGCGTCGAGGTCGGCCCGGTTCTCCGGCGTCAGGTCGGCGTAGGACCGCTCCGGCCGGGGGCCGCGCTCCGGGCGGGTCTCCGGGCCGGTCGGCGGCGTGGGCACGGCCAGGGGCTCCGGTGCGGTGCCCGGCCGGGGCGGCGCGCTCGGCGCCGTGACCGTCACGACGGGCACCGAACCCGGCGCCGGCGGGTTGCCGTTGAAGCGGTCGACCTGCGCCTCGACCACCCGCTTCGCCTGCCACCACGCCAGCTCGGCCTCGTAGGCGGCGGTGCGACTGGCGGCGACCCGCCGCTCCGCGTCGAAGACCCGCTGGTCGAGGTCCGCCCGCTGCTCCAGGGCCCCGACCTGCTCCCGGCTCGCGGCCAGCAGGTCGGCACGGGCTTGTGCCGCTTCGCGAACGGCCGCGTCCAGCTCGGCCTCGACGGCGTCGGCCGCCGTCTGCTCGTCCTGGACCCGCTGCCGTGCGGCGGGCACCTGCTGCCGGGCCTCGGCCAGCCCTTGCGCGGCCACCGGGTCGACCTCGGCGAGCGTGGTCAGGGTGTCGATGCGCGCGTTGAGGTCGTCCAGGTCGCGCCGGGCCTGCTCGACCCGGCCGGTGGCGGCGTCGAAGGCGTTCCCGCGGTCCTTGATCGCGGCCTCGGTGCGGGCCAGGTCTCCCGTCGCGGTGTCGAGGCGGGTCTTGAGCGACTCCAGGTCGAGGTCGGACTGCGCCACGTCGCCCGCGATGCCGTTGATCAGGTCCTGCGCCCGGTAGCGGTCCTGGTTGGCGGCCACCTCGGCGGTCCGCCACGCGTCCGCCCTGGCCTTCAGCTCGGTCTGCGCCGTGGCCAGCGGCGTGTCGACCGGCTTGCCCAGCAGGCCCTGGAGGTCCCGTTCGGGCACGCGCACGTCCGTCGAGCCGGGCAGCACGAGGTCGACCACCGAGGTGACGCCGTCGTAGGTCGCCACGACCCGGTACTCCACGTCGTACTCGACCAGCCCGGTGCGGCCCGCGGGCTTGAGGTTGTCGACCTTGTTGCCGGTCGGGCCGCCGGACAGCGTCGTGCCGTCCTCGCTCTTGTGCGCGAACTCGACGCCGGACACGCCGAAGTTCGGCGAGTTCACCGGGTCGGGCTGCCCCTGCGCGTCCACGGCCTTCCGGCTGAACCCGCCGGTCGCGACGGCCACGGACACGTCCGCGGTGTCGCTCACCTTGGAGTCCACCGTGGTGGCGTGCACCGCGGTGCGCGGGCTCTCCAGGTTGACCGAGTCGCTGAGCGCGTCCAGCCGCGGCTTCACCAGCCGGGCGTAGACCTTGACCTGCGCCTGCTTGCCGGACTTCAGCGAGGACTCGGTGAGCCCCGGCACGTCCAGCGGCTCGCGGAGCATCGCGGGCAGGCTCGCCTGGAGGTTCTCCGAGCTGAGCGCGGACAGCAGCGCGGCGCGCGAGCCCGTGCCGTGCCCGGTGATGCCCGCGCCGGCCCCGGCGTTCTCCAGGGCCGCGAGCGCGGCGTCGCGCAACGCGCTCGCGCCGCGCAGGCCCTCGACGGACGCCGTCGGCGGCAGGGCGGCCACGGCGTCGGTGGTGTCCGCGCCGTTGGCGAAGTCGGCGAGCGCCTGGTCGGTCGCGCGGGACGCGTCGTGCGTGGTCCGCCGGTCGGGCCGGGTGACCGGGTCCGGGCGCGGGGTGGCGCGGACGCTGTCGGCGTGCAGCCGGACGCCCAGGTCGACCGGGGTGGGCGACACCTGGCGCGCGATCTCCTGCCCGCCGCGCTCGACGACCAGCTCGAACCTCACCGGCAGCGCGTACTTCACGGCCGGGCCGCTGCCCGCGCGCAGGTGCCCGAACTGGGTGGTCGTCGCCTCGGTGACGGTCGAGGAGTGGGCGCGGCCCACGGACGCGCCGAGCTGGCCGCCGACGTTGCCGGTCAGCGGGCTGCCGGCGGCGGGCGTGGGCAGCCCGCTCGCCGGGACCTTCGCGCCGACCGACCAGGCGTGCCCCTTGCCGTGGCTCGCGCCGTCCTTGGCGGAGCCTGCCACGGTGTGCTCGATGTCCACGCCGTCGTTGACCGCGCCCTGGAAGGCGGGCGTGCCGTCCACCACGGCCTTGAGCGTGACCTGGTAGGAGTCCTTGCCGAACAGCGCGCCCGGCTTGTGCACGAGCAGCGGCACGCCGCCGTCCAGGGCGCCGTCCACGAGCGCCTGCACGCTGGTCGGCGAGGTGAAGTCGACCATGCGCTGGAGGTTGTGCATCGAGTCGTCCAGCACCGAGTCGGGCACGAGCTTGCCGCCGCGCCAGTCGCCGGTGCGGCCGTTGGCCTGGGTGATCAGGCTCGACACCAGGCCGCTCAGGTCCGGGGCCTTGTCCACCGCGCTCAGGCCCAGCGCGCTGGGCGCGCCGGAGGCGACCCGCTTCGGGGCCTGCATGGCGTCGGGAACCTTGGGCGCGGGCGGGTTCACATCGGGCAGCAGGCCCATGTCCCGCGCCACCTGCTCGCTGACCCGCACGAACACGCCGCCGGGCAGGTCCACCACGGCCTCGCGGGTGCGGAGCTGCCCGTTGACCACGGCGTTGGCGTTGCGGCTCTCCGCGACCAGCGTGAAGCTCGCGTCCATCTGCACCAGCACGGTGCGGGTCGCGTTCGCGGTCACCACGTTGCGGTCCACCGAGGCGGCCAGCTCCGTCGTGACGCCCTTGGCGCGCGACCACGGCGTCCACTTGCCCAGGACCTGGAAGCCGCTCGCGCCCCGGGGGTCCTTCGCGTTCGGCCGCCCGCCGAGCCCGGCCTGCGCGGTGACGTCGACGGCCTGGGTGTTCGACTTGCCGCCGCCCGCCTTCACGCCGCCCTGCGCGGAGTTCTCCGTGCCGGTCACGTCGGAGATGCTGACCAGCTTCGGCTTGCCCAGCCGCACGGTCGCGCCGAGGCCGCCGGTGCGGTCGGCGACGCGCCGGTCGTAGCGCAGGTCCGCGTCCTGGATGCCGGTCTCGGTCATCCGGCGCAGGTTGGCCTTGAGGTTCTCCGGGCTGAACAGGGCGTCGATCTGCGCGCGCGACACCGTGCCGAGGGCGGTCAGCGACCGGTCGCCGTGCGCGGCGTCGTCCAGCAGGGCCATGGCGTCGTCACGCAGCCGGCCCGCGCCCGTCACCGCCTCGACGTGCAGCCAGTCGTGCTCGTTCGGGGTGCGGCCGGCGGGGCTCACCAGCTCCTTGATCGTCTTGGTCGAGCCGGGCACCGGGGTGGTGCTGGGCCTGCCGGGCGCGAACCGGGACGGGTCGCCGACCATCGTGGAGCCCTCGGTGAACCACAGGTTGACCTTCCCGGAGATCGGCGGGAGGTCGCCGGGCGCGGTGCCGGTCCGGGCGATGGTCGTGGGCTGCGGCGCCTGCGCGCCGGGCGTGCCGAACCAGGACCGCTGGACCCAGGCGCGCGGCCTGCTGTAGGTCTGGACCTCGATCTCGAACTCGACGTCGTTCTCGAACACGTGCGAGAACTCGTTGCCGACGTTGAGCGACGTGCTGCTCACGGTCGGGCCGGACGTCGTCTTCACCGCGTCGCTGTTGGTGAACTTCACGCCCACGCCGGCCTGCGGCGCGAGGCTCGCGCTGCCCGGCTTGACGTTCGCGCCCCCCTTGCCCTCGACGCCCGCGGTCCACGTCTTCGTGGTCGTGGTGGTGGCGTCGAGCTTCGGCGCGGCGGACGACGAGCCGCGCACGAAGTGCAGGCCCGCCTCGCCCTTGTACGCCGGGTTGGCGACCTTGGCCTTCACCAGCACGGTCACGTAGTGGTTGTGCGCCTTGCCCCGGCGCTTGAGCACCACCGGCACGCCCGGCCCGAGCAGGCTGTCCATCTGGGCGCGCAGCGCGGTGGGCGACAGCTTCGCGGTGAGCACCTGCTGGTTGTTGAGCTGCTCCAGGTGCTCGGCGAAGTTCTTGCCGGACCGGTTCGGCCGGGCGCCCGGGTCGTTGCCCGGCAGGAACGCGGCGAACTCGGGCCGCGCCAGCAGGGTCTGCTCGACCTGCGCCTGCACGTCGGCGGCCCGCTCGAACCGGCCCACCTTCACGTTGCCCGCGGCCAGGCCGGCCTCCAGGTACGGCGGCTGGTGGCGGGTGAGCGGGCCGGGCGGCACGGTCAGGCCGGGCTGGTTGCCGTTCGCGAGCGGCGCGACCGGCACCCGCGGCGCGTTCGGGTCGGCGGCGGCCAGGACGTCGTTGAGCGCGGTCACCTCGTCCAGGCCGAGGCGCAGGTAGGCGGTGACCGGCTTGACCACCGGCTGCCCCGTCGGGCCGACCACGGTGACGTCGGCGGTGACCTTGTACAGGCCGGTGTTGCCCTTGATCATCACACCGGTGCGGTTCGTGGTGGTCGCGCCCGCCGACACCGACTCGGTCTTCTTCGCCGAGTAGCCGCCCGCGACACCGCCCGAGCCGACGCCGACCGAGGGCGCGCCGATCCCGCCGCCGACGGCGGCCGAGAAGTCGAACCCGCTGCTGGTCCCCGCGCTGACGCCGGTGCTCGACACGGCGGAGTCGTGCAGGCGCAGCTGCGACGCGCCCGGCGTGCCGACCAGCTGGATGTCGGTGAGCGACGCGGTCATCTTCACCGAGCCCGCGTAGCTGTCGCTCTTGCTGGTCAGCGCGGGCGAGGTGACCCAGCCGCCGAGCAGCGCGCCGAGGTTGTCCCGGATCGAGGTGGCGCCGAGGAACTCGCGCAGCGCGTCCCGACCGGGCGCTCCGGGCTTGGTGAGCGAGGGGTGCAGGGTCGCCTTGACGTCGTTGAACAGGGCCTGCGGGTCCTGGTCGATCACGGCCTCGGGCACCGGGAACTCCAGCTTGGCGCCGGCGCCCGCGGGCAGGGGCACGACGGGTGACGCGTGCGTGGTGTCCAGGTCGGTGGTCAGGTCGTTCGGCACCTGGAGGGTGATCGAGACCGGCGCGGCCGGCGTCGACCGGACCGTGTCCGAGCCCACCACGCGGCCCGCGTCGTCGTAGAGGTTGACGGTGAACTCCAGGTCCACGTCGACGTCCGCCGAGCCGCCGCCGGAGCGGATGATCCGGTTGTCGACGGTGGAGCTGGTGGTGGTGCCGGTCACGGCCGGGGTGGACAGCGGGGCCTTGAGGCCGAGCTGGCCGTACGCGCCGAGGCCCTGGGACGCCGTGACCGAGCCGCCGACGTCGTTGGCCGTGGTCAGCGCGGTCGTCGTGGAGCTGGTCGCACCGCTGTTGACCTGCATGTCGACCTTGGGCGACGAGGTCGGCACGGGCGCGGTGGCGGGCGGCCGGAGGCGCGCGGTGACGTGCGCGTCGAAGAACCGGTTGCCGACCTGGACCTGCATCCGGCGGCCGTGGCCGAGGAACGACTCCAGGTTGGTGGTGATCTCCCGGCCGATCCGGGCCGTCCCCTGCGGGGTGACGCCCGGCACCTGCGGCAGCAGGTTCTCCACGGCGGTGACGACCTGGTCCACGCCGCGCGGGTCGCGGGCGGTGACGCTGCCGAGCGCCTGGTTGTCCTGGAGGAACCGGGGCGCGACGCCGGGCAGCACGGCCGCGGGCGTGCGCGGATGCGCGATCATCTGCAACGGCATCGGGGCCGGGGCGCGGTGGAAGCCCGGCGCGTTCGGCGGCGCCACGTCCGCGTCCGCCGACCCGACCGCCGGGTCGTTGACGGACTCCAGCGCGTGCATCCGGTTCTCGACCAGCCACAGGTTGCGCGGCTTGAGGCTCACGTCGGCCTCGTCGATGCCGTCGGTCATCGGGGCGTTGTCGTGCACGACGCGCCCCTTGCCCTCCTGGTGCTGGAAGATCGGCTTCGCCTGCCCGGTCTCGAAGTACTCGTCGTGCAGGCCGAGGAAGTGGCCGACCTCGTGGGCGAGGCGGCGGGGGTCGGTGTCCACGGGCCAACTCAGCTGGTTGGCGCGGCCGTCCGGCGCGGCGACCTTGACCGTGGCGTGGGCGTCGGCGGGGTCGGTGGGGAATTCGACGGTGACGTGGAACTGCTCGCCGCCCGGCAGCCGGTGGCCCTGGTTGAACAGCTCCTGCACGCCCTCGCGGGTGCGCCGCTGGATCTCGGCGAGCTGCGCGGGGTCGGCGTGGCCCGCCGGGTCGAGGTGCACCTTGACGGTGAAGTCGCGGACCGGGGTGCCGTTCACGTCGAACACGCGGGTGTCGTACGCGATCGGGCCGCGCCACGCCTTCATCTTCACGCCGTCGGGACCGACGGTGGTGGTGTTCAGGACACCGCCGTCCTCGCCGCGGACGTGGCCGGTGATCGGTGCGGTGGTGCGGGCGTTGGTGATGTCGGTGGTGGTGGCGGGTGTGGGGTTGGTGAACCAGTCGGCGGTGGGTGCGGTGCTGTGTCGCCAGGACGGGTCGTCGAGGACGGGGTGGGGTCCGGCCGGCTCGGTGGAGGTGATGACGGTGTCGGTGACCTTGGTGCCGACCGGTGCGGCGGGCGGGGTCCAGCCGTCGGGGCGTTTGAGGTCCCAGTCGACGTGGACGTCGGTGGTCGCGGTGGTGGTGACGTCCGCGGTGGCGTCGATGCCGTGGGCGGCGAGGGCGTCGGCGACGAGCTGGGCGTTCGGGCCGGTGACGGTGACGGTCGGGCGCTGGTAGCCGTTGCGGTCGCGCACGTCGTTCTGCTCGACCAGGTCCTTCGCCAGGCCGTCGAGGGTCGCCCGGTCGGTCGGGGGCAGGTCCGTCGTGCCGGGTGACAGGTCGAACGACCGCTCCGGCTTCGGGCCGCGGACCTCGCGCGGCGCGGTGGCCGCGGCCGGCGGGGCGACCTGCGGCACGCCCGGCTGGGTGACCGGCGCGTCGCGGTTCAGCGGCGGTGCGGTCGGCGACGTGACGGACGGGGTGCCGGTGTTCGGCTGTGTGCCGTTCGCGGTGGTGTCGGCCGGCGGAGCGCTGCTCGGGAGCGCGTTGTTCGCCGTGGTATCGGCCGGGGGCGTGCTGTTCGGCGTGGCGCCGGGCGGAGGCGGCGGGGTGCCGTTGTCCGTCGGCGTGGTGGCCGGTGCGGGCGCCGGGGTCGCGTTGTAGGCGTCGACGCGCTGGTCGACCACGCGCTTGGCGTCCCACCACGCCTGCTGGCGCGCGTCCGCCGTCTGCCGGCGGTCGTTCAGCACCACCTCGGCCGCGGTGATCTTGGCCTGCTGCGCGTCCCGCGCGGCGAGCAGCGCGTCGTAGCGGGCGCGCTTCGCGTCGCGGTCCGCCGTCGTGTCGCGGACCGTCCGCTGCTGGTCGCGCAGGTCGGTCTTGGCCTGGTCGAGGGTGTCGCGCGCGGTCGCCAGGTCGTCGCGGGCGGTGGCCAGGTCGCGCTCGGCCCTCACCAGGTCGGCGGTGGCCCGGTCGGCGGCCTCCTTCGCGTCGCGCCGCGCGTCCAGGTCGGTCGCGTGCCGCGCCTTGGCGTCGTCCAGCTCGGCGGCCAGCCGGTCCACGTCGGCCCGCGCGCCGTCCCGGGCGGTCGTCGCGGTGTCCACCGCGCCCGCCAGGCCCTGCTCCACGGCCGGGTCGACCGGCGGCGCGCCCTCGGCGGGCGGCGGGGCGGCCCGGTGGTCGGCGAGCGCCTGCTCGGCCGCGGCCAGCTCCCGCTGCGCCGCGTCCAGCCGCGCCCGCGCCTCGCCGAGCCGGAACTCCAGGTCGGCGACGGTGTCGGCGGACGACTCCACGTCCGCGGTCGCGTCCCGCAACGCCTCGTCGGCGTTCTGCGCGGCCACGTCCAGCTCGCCGACCCGGGTGTGCAGGTCCTTGACCCGCTGCTGGAGGTCGGCCACGGAGCCGCGCGCGTCGGCCACGGCCCGCTCCAGGCCGTCGACCTTGCCCGACTCGGCGGCCACGGCGTCGATCACGCCGTTCAGGTCGTTGCTCAGCGCGTTCATCTCGACGTCGGTCTTGGCCAGCTCGGCGGCGGCCGCGTTGATCGCGTCCTGCGCCGCGTGCCGGGCCCGGTCGACCTCGATCTCCGCGTCGCGCCAGCTCTTCGCGGCCGCGGCGACGTCGTCCTGCGCCTTGGCCAGCTCCGCGTCGAAGTCCTTGCCCAGCACCGCCTGGGCCTCGGGCGCGGGCATCCGGACCGCGGCCGAGCCCGGCACGGCCAGGTCGACCACACCGGTCTTGCCGCCGATCGTGGCGACGACCCGGTACTCGACGTCGAACTCGACCAGGCCGGTGCGGCCCTGCGCCTTGAGGTTGTTGACCTTGTTGTCGGTCGCGCCGCCGGACACCGCGTGCGAGTCCTCGGCGGCGTGCCTGACCTCGGCGCCGCCGGTGTTGAAGCCGACCGTGTCCTTGGGGTCGCCCCCCTGCTTCACGGCCGCGCCGCCGGTCCCGAAGCCCGCCGAGACGTCGGCGCTCTCGGTGACCTTGGCCTCGCCGGCGGTGGTGCTGACCACCGACTTCGGGTTCTCCAGCTTCACGCCGTCGCTGAGCGCGCCGAGCCGGGGGTTGACCAGCTTGGCGTACACCTTGACGTCGGCGTCCTGGCCGAACGTGAGCGCGGCCTCGTGCAGGCCCGGCACGTCCAGCGGCCCGTCCAGCATGCCGGGCAGGCTCGGCTGGAGGTTCTCCGAGCTGAGCGTGGACAGCAGGGTGTTCAGCGGCCCGGTGCCCTTGCCGGTGAGGCCGGGCTTCGCGCCCGCCTCGGTCAGCGCCCGCACCGCCGCGTCCCGCAGGTCCTTCACGCCGCGCAGGTTCTCCACCGACGCGCTCGGCGGCAGCGACGAGGGCGACCCCGCCCGCTGCCACGCCTGCGCCGCAGCGGGCGTGCCGAACTCGGCGCCGCGCTTGATCGCCGCCGCCATGTACGGCGGGGTCGGCCCGGCGGCCGGGTCGGCGACGCGCTGGTTGTCGGCGTGCAGCCGGATGCCCATCTCCTGGGCGCCGGTGGTGGCCTTGGCGATCTCCCGGTCGCCGCGCTCCACCACCAGCTCGAACTCGACCGGCACGGTGTACTTCGCG
>NZ_JBHYXZ010000004.1:0-6980 GCF_042752395.1 Actinosynnema sp. NPDC059335
ACGCTGACCCGGTCGTCCGTGTCTTCCGACGCCTTAACCCCCGTCGACGGGCCCCGGAGGGGTCGCTCGGGGGCCCTTCGCACGCCGTGACGTCGATCAGGCGTTGGGGCGCTTCCCGTGGTTGGCGCCGCCCTTCTTGCGGTCGCGGCGCTTGCGGGCACGCTTCGACATGGGGTTCTCCTAGTGCTCGAACTACCTCACGACAGTGTGTCACGCGGTCACCGGTGCACCGCACCGGGCCTGAACCGTGGTTGGATGGGCCCGGACTAAGGAGGACGATGGCCGAGGAAATCCGGGCCGAGATCGTGGCCAACGTGGCCCAGATCGCCGTCGAAGAGGGTGACGAGGTCACGCACGAGACGACCGTCGTGGTGCTCGAGAGCATGAAGATGGAGATCCCGGTCCTCCCGGAGGGCTCCGGCCGCATCGCCCGCATCGCCGTGTCCCCCGGTGACGTGGTCCAGGAGGGCGACCTGATCGCGGTGGTGGAGTAGCTGTCCACGCTCACCGACCTCCTGGCCGAGCACACCAGGCTCTCCGGCAGCGCCGTCGACCACCTCCAGCTGGTGGTCGCCGAGTGGCAGCTGCTGTCCGACCTCAGCTTCGCCGACTTCCTGATGTGGGCGCCGGTCGACGACACGACGTTCCTGTGCGTCGCCCAGGCCCGGCCCACGACCGCGCCCACCGCGCACCCCGAGGACGTCGTGGGCAGCGTGGTGGACGTCGAGGAGCACCCGCAGCTGCGCCGGGCCATGACCGAGGCGCGGATCTGCCGCGAGGAGGACCCGCGCTGGCACCTGGGCGTGCCGGTGCGCCGCGAGGCGATCCCGGTCACCCGCGACGGCGAGGTCATCGCGGTGCTCAGCCGCAACACGAACCTGGCCGTGCCGCGCGTGCCGAGCCCGCTGGAGATCTCCTACCTGGGCAGCGCCGCGGACCTGTGCCAGATGATCTCCGACGGCACGTTCCCGACCGCCGAGCCGTCGCCGGACGTGCACACCAGCCCTCGCGTCGGCGACGGCCTGATCCGGCTGGACGCCTCGGGCGCGGTGGTGTTCGCGAGCCCCAACGCGCTGAGCGCCTACCACCGCATGGGCCACGCGTCCGACCTGGTCGGGGTGCACCTGGCGCCGTTGACCCGGTCGCTGATCGGTGACCCGTTCGACGCCACGGAGGTGGCGCAGCGCATCCGGGCGGCCCTGGACGGGCAGCCGAGCATGCGCATCGAGGCCGAGTCGCGGCGCGGCGCGGCGGTGCTGTTCCGGGCGCTGCCGCTGCGGCCGCGGGGCAGCGCGGCGGGCGCGCTGGTGCTGTGCCGCGACGTCACCGAGGTCCGCCGCCGCGACCGCGCCCTGATGTCGAAGGACGCGACGATCCGCGAGATCCACCACCGGGTGAAGAACAACCTGCAGACGGTGGCCGCGCTGCTGCGCCTGCAGAGCAGGCGGACCAGCAGCGAGGAGGCGCGGGAGGCGCTGGCCGAGTCGGTGCGCCGGGTCACGTCGATCGCGCTGGTGCACGAGACGCTGTCCATGTCGGTGGACGAGCGGGTGGACCTCGACGACGTGGTGGACAAGGTCATCCCGATGATGTCGGACGTGGCCGCCACCGAGTCGCAGGTGGTGGTGCGCCGCGAGGGCCCGTTCGGCATCGTCCCGGCCGAGCTGGCCACGCCGCTGGTGATGGTGCTGACCGAACTCGTGCAGAACGCGTTCGAGCACGCGTACGCGGCCGGCCAGCGCGGCGAGGTGGTCGTGCACGCCGAGCGGTCGGCGAAGTGGTTGGACGTGGTGATCTCGGACGACGGCCGCGGCCTGCCGCAGGGCTTCTCGCTGGAGCGCACCGACCGGCTCGGCCTGCAGATCGTGCGGACGCTGGTGGAGTCCGAACTCAGGGGCTCGCTGAGCTTGCGGAGGCGGCCCCGAGGCGGTACAGAGGCGGTCCTGCGCGTACCCCTCAGGGCGCGGCGTTAGACTGCTCCCCGTGCACACGTGACGACCTACCTCAGCGGAGTCACGTGGTCACGCGGGAGGGTGTGCAACACAAAGCGAAAGGCCCGACACCTGGCACGGTGTCGGGCCTTTCGTCTGCTTGCCGGATGCGGCCGGGGCTCAGGCGTTGCTGCGAGCCCGGGTGCGAGCGTTGCGGCGCTTGAGGGCGCGACGCTCGTCTTCGCTCATCCCGCCCCACACGCCGGCGTCCTGGCCGCTCTCGAGCGCCCACGCGAGGCAGTCGGAGACGACGGGGCAGCGGCGGCAGACGGTCTTCGCCTCGGCGATCTGCAGGAGCGCAGGACCGCTGTTCCCCACGGGGAAGAACAGCTCGGGGTCCTCGTCGCGGCAGATCGCGCGGTGGCGCCAGTCCATTGGAACTACTCCTCAGCTAGGCGCGCGCGCAGGCGCGCCACTCGTCAGCGGTCGGTTTTGGGGTGCTTGTGAATGCTTTCACGAACGGCGGGGATGTCAAGGGTTTAGCACCAACCCGGTGAGTGAACTCACCCGAAAGATCGACTGAGTTCACCTGGGGTTTCACGCAGAGGTGTCACACCAGGTCGGAACGTCGCGGATCGGTACCGAGCCGGTCACGCCCCGGTCACACGGCGACCGTGAGCGCTCGCGGCACCCCGGTGAACTCCACCTCGGTGCACGCGCCGAGCAGATCCCCGTCAACCTGGAGGTTGACCGGTTCCGGACTCGTCACCCGGACGAACTCAACGTCGTCACGCCGGAGCAGGTTCCCGCCTTTGGGGTTCCCGTCCGTGGCCAGAAGATGCGCGACGTAGCGAAGAACTGTGGGCAATCCCATCCCGTGGAGCGCGAACAGGCCCAGACCGCCGTCGAACGACGTGCTCGGGTTCAGCCGGATCGCCTTGTCCCCGAGGTAGGTCCACGGGTCGGTGTTGGACACGAACGCGAGCCTGACCTGCTCGAACGCCGGTTCGCCGGGGATGTGCACGGTGAGCGTCGGCGGCTGCCTGCGCTGGGCGAAGTAGCTGGCCAGCGCGGTGCGCGCGTACAGGGTGGGCGACGCCTGGCGGCCCTTGGCGCGCTGCTGCTCGACGGCCGCGACCACGTCCGCGTCCCAGCCCACGCCCGCGTTGAAGGTGAACCAGCGGTCGTGCTCCAGCCCCGCGCCGGTGGCCGCGACGTGCCCGACGCTGACCTTGCGGCTGGTGCCGTGCTCGATGGCCTGCAACAGGCGGTAGGTCGCCTCGACCGGGTCGCGCGGCAGCCCGAGGGCGCCCGCGAACACGTTCGCCGACCCGCCGGGCACCACGCCCAGCATCGGCAGGCCCGGCCGCGCGCCGTCGCGCAGCACGCCGTTGACGACCTCGTTCACCGTGCCGTCGCCGCCGTGCGCCACGACCAGGTCGTACCCGTCCACGACGGCCTGCGCGGCGGCGTCCGCCGCGTGGCCGCGGTAGTCGGTCTCGACGATGTCGAGCTTCACGTCGCTGGCCAGCGCGTGCGCGAGCACGTCCCGACCGGCAGGCGTGGTTGCCGTTGCCTGCGGGTTGACCACCAGAAGTGCGCGCACCCTTGCAGGGTAGGACAGCGCGTCACCTCGGACAGGTTGCGCGTCACCCAGTAGGAGGCTCACGAGCGCACGAAAGTGGCCGACATCTCCTTTCCGTGTCGCAATCCACGGGTGGCGCCCCGTGGTCTCCCTCTCCCGGTTCGCACCTTTCCGGTCCGCGTTGCCCGACATCCGCGACAAGTGCACCCCGGCCCGACCGCCGGCTCGCCGAAGACTGCTGTGATCATCGCTCCTGTGGCGGTCCAGCGGGACACGCCAACCGGGTGGCCTACGATGCGTGACGAGTACGCACCGTGAGGAAAGGCCCAGCGTGTCGAGCCAGCAGAAGGCGCCACCGGCGGTCCGGGCAGCCGGCGCACTCACCGCGTTGCAGGGCCTGGCCGGGGTGGCGTTCGCGGTCGCGCTGGTGGTGCGCTCCTTCAGCGCGGAGAAGTCCGGCGAGGTGCTCGGCGAGGCCGCCTACTTCGCGGTGCTGTCCGCGGGCGTGCTCGCGGCCGGGGTCGGCCTGCTGATCGGCAGGCACTGGGGTCGCACGCCGGCGATCGTCGTGCAGCTCCTCCTGCTGGGTGTCGCCTGGTACATGTACGGGCCGTCCGGCCGCCAGCTGTGGGGCGCCCTGCTGGGGGCGTACGTCGTGATCACGCTCGTGCTGCTGTTCACGAACCCCGTGCGCCGGTGGGCGCTGGGCGTGGACGAGGACCGGGACGCCTAGGGCATTCGGACGCCGACCATCGTCTGGCCGTTCGCCGACGAACGGCGGGTGGCCAGTGTCACTCGAACAGGTGACGCTGAGCGTGGTGATTTCACCACTCCCTGCGTTCGTCGAGGTGACAACCCATGCGACTCAATCGCGCCCTGTCCGCGGTGGTCGGAGCCACTACCGCACTGCTGTCCGCGTTCGCGCTGACCACGCTCGCGCCCACCGCCTCCGCCCAGTCGGGCGGTGTCGAGCCCTACATCATCGGCGGCGGCACGGCGACCAACGCCCCCTGGGCGGCCCGGCTGTTCCGCAACGGCCAGCAGAACTGCTCGGCCACCATCATCGCCCCGACCTGGGTCCTGACCGCGCAGCACTGCGTGGCCAGCTCGGGCACGTACACGTTCCGCATCGGCAGCCTGGACCAGACCACCGGCGGCACGCTGGCCACCGCGACCCAGATCATCCAGCACCCGTCGGTCGACCTGGCGCTGGCGCGGCTGGACCGGTCGGTCTCGGCCACCTACGCGCCGCTGGGCACGACCACGGCCGTGCAGGTCGGCCAGACCGTGCAGCTCTACGGCTGGGGCGCCACGTGCACCGACCAGCCCGAGATCAACTGCCAGTCGCGCTACCTGAAGTACGCCGACACCAGGGTCACCTCGGTGAACGGGCGCGACTACCGCGGCGGCATCGCGATCTCCGTGACCCGCGTGAACGGCATCGCGGCCGGCGGCGACTCGGGCGGCCCGATGTTCGCCACCAGCCCGGTCGACGGCCGCCGCTACCAGGTCGGCGTGGCCTCCACGAGCGACCGCTCGACCCGGTCGAACTACACCGCCGTCACCCGCTACCGCGACTGGATCCGCTCCTACGCGGGCGTGTGACCGAAACCCCGGCCGAGGCAGGCGGGTCTCTCCCCCCTGCGCCGCCTCCCTCGGCCGGGGCACGGCGGTTTGAGTTCCGGCGGACCTGCCAGTCACAATCACCCTGCGTGTCCACAGGTGTCGGATGGACACGAACGGAGTAGCCAGATACGGTCTGGCAGGCGTTCACGCCGCTCCGGGTGCAGTCAGGGTGAGGTGCGCAGTGCAGAACCCCCCGAGGTGGGTGTCGACCAACAGTGAGGCCGAGCGCCCGAACGTCGCCCGGTTGTACGACTACTACCTCGGCGGAGCGCACAACTTCGCGGTCGACCGCGAGTTCGCCGACCGCTCCGCGGGCGACGTCCCGACCGCCGCGATGGTCCAGCAGAGCCGCGCGTTCCTGCGGCGGGCCGTGCGGGTGTGCGTGGCGAACGGCATCCGCCAGTTCCTCGACCTGGGCTCCGGCATCCCCACCGCGGGCAACGTGCACGAGGTGGCGCAGCAGGCCGACCCGACGTGCCGCGTGGTGTACGTGGACAACGAGCCCGCGACCGTCGCGCACAGCCGGACCATGCTGCGGGACAACGCGGGCGCGGCCATCGCCGAGGCCGACATCCGGGACGTGCCCGCGGTGCTGGGCGCGCCCGAGGTCCGCGACCTGCTGGACCTGTCCCGCCCGGTGGCCGTGCTGATGGTGGCGATCCTGCCGCACGTCGCGGACCACGACCGCCCGGCCGAGCTGGTCGCCCGCTACCGCGACGCCGTCGCCGACGGCAGCTACCTGGTGGTCAGCCACCTGACCGCGGACGAGCAGCCGGAGCTGGTGGCGAAGGTGGTCGGCATGGCGGCGGAGACGCGGACACCGATCGTGGCGCGGTCGAAGTCGGACTTCGAGGCGATGCTGGCCGGGTTCGACCTGCTGGAGCCGGGCCTGGTGCTGGCGCCGTCCTGGCGGGGCGAGGGCGACCCCGTCACGGGCGCGGAAGCGGTGTCCTACGGCGCGGTGGGCGTGAAGCGGCCCGCCGGCTGACCCCCGGTCCGGTCACGGCCGCTCGGCGACGAGCCGCCTGGTCTGCTCCTTGAGCACGTCGATCGTGCGGACCACCCAGTCCGCGATCACCTGCTGCTGCTCCGGGGTGTAGCGCGCGCTCAGCTCGTCCATGGCCTCGGCCAGCCCGGCGAACACCGCGCCGAACGCGCCGGGGATCGCGCTGATCACCACCCGCCTGCGGTCCGCCGGATCGGGTTCGCGCCGCACCAGGCCCGCGCGTTCGAGCCGGTCCGCGACGCCCGTGACGGCGCCGGGGGTCAGGTTGATCTCCCTGGCCAGTTCGCCCGCCGAGAGCGGCCCCTTGCCCGCGATGAGCGCGAGCGCGCGCTGGTCCACCGCCGTGACGCCCAACCGCGCGCCGACGGCCTCGTGGAACGCGACGACCGCCGTGCTCAGCTCGCGCCCGAAGTCCCGTCCGTCCACGAGCCTCACTTTACCGCGGCTGATATTTCAGTACACTGAACTAAAATATTCGGAGTCTGAGGGGGTTGGCGTGGAGTTGCGGTTGGCGCTGGAGGTGCCGCGCTGGGCCTGGCGGTTCTACCGGCGGCACTGGGCGGTGGTCGTCGGGCTGTCGCTGGTGGGGTCCGTGCAGCGGCTCGTCGTGGTGAACTGGGGCGACCGGGTGCCGGGCGCGGTGGCGTTCGCCTCGGAGGTCGTCGTGCTGGCCGCACGCGTGCTGCTGGTCGTCGTGATCTGGCGGCGGGCGACGGGAGGCGAGCGGCTGCGGGGGGGGGGGCGCCGGGGGGGGGCCCCCCCCCCCCCGGGGGCGCGCCGGGTTGGGTTTGGGGGTGGGTAGTGGGGGGGTGGGGTGTTGGTAGGTGGGGCG
>NZ_JBHYXZ010000004.1:6989-39472 GCF_042752395.1 Actinosynnema sp. NPDC059335
CGGGGGCGCGGGGGGGGGGGGGGTGGGTGGTGTGGGGGGGGGGGGGGGGGGGGGGGGGGGGGGGGGGGGGGGGCCGGGGGGGGGGGCCCCCCCCCCGGCACTGGCGCAGCCTGCTGTGGCAGTTGGCGCTGCTGACGGCGGCGTTCCTGGTCTTCGACGTCGGCGCGGAGGGCGTGGGCGGCCTGCTGCCCGAGTCGGCGCGGCAGACCTACCTCGCCGTGCTGCTGTTCCTGAAGAACCCGACCGTGATCGCGTTCACGCTCGTGTGGTGGGTCGGGGTGGTCCGGCAGGTCGCCGTCAGCCGTCCTGCCCCAGTCGGGTGAGGGCGTCGTCGGTGAGGCGGAAGACGGTCCACTCGTCCATGGGGATCGCGCCGAGCGATCTGTAGAAGCCGATCGCGGGCGCGTTCCAGTCGAGCACCCACCACTCCAGCCGCGCGTAACCGCGGTCCACGCACTCCTGCGCCAAGGCCTGCAGGAGCGCGCGGCCCAGGCCGCTGCCGCGGTGCGCCGGCTGGACGTAGAGGTCTTCGAGGTAGATGCCGTGCGTGCCGCGCCAGGTGGAGAAGTTGAGGAACCACAGGGCCGCGCCGACGACCCGACCGTCCACTTCGGCCACGTGGCCGAACAGGGCGGGGGAGGGGCGGAACAGCGCGTCGTGCAGCTGGGCCGCGGTCAGGTGGCACTCGTGCCGGGCGCGCTCGTACTCGGCCAGCTCCTCGACCAGGCCGACGACGGCGGGCACGTCCTCCTCGCGGACGCGCCGGACGCGGGGGTCAGTCAACGTCCACCTCCCAGGCCGGGACGTTCAACCGGCGCACCTGAGGGTCGCCGCGCTCGTCGCCGAGCACCGTCGTGCCCGCCGGGTCCAGTCCGAAGTGGACACCCTGGCTCGGCGGCAGGCCCAGCCAGGCGGCGATCAGCACGCGGCTGAAGTGCCCGTGCCCGACGAGCACCACGTCACCGCCGGACAACGCCCGCCGGGCCCGGTCCAGCACGGTCGCCGCGCGGGCGCGCACCTGCTCGGGCGTCTCGCCGCCGGGCACGGCGTGGGTCCAGACGGTCCAGCCGGGGACCGTCTCCCGGATCTGCGGCGTGGTGAGACCTTCGTAGTCGCCGTAGTCCCACTCCGCCAGGTCCTCGGTGCGCTCGACGTCGTGCAGTCCGGCCAGCTCGGCGGTGCGCCACGCCCGCTGCCGGGGGCTGGACAGCACCAGGGCGGGCGGCACGTCGGTGGCCCGCAGCCGGGCCAGCACAGCTCCTGCGCGGCGCGCCTGCTGCACGCCTGCGTCGGTCAGCGGCACGTCGGTCGACCCGGTGTGCCGTCCGCTCTCGGACCACTCGGTCCGCCCGTGGCGGAGCAGGTAGACGTGTGAGGTCACGGCCGCAGCTTACGGACGCCGCCGGGCGGTCGCCCCCCTCACCCGGGTGCGGGCCCGGAACGGGGCGGCGGCCGGCCCGCGCGGGGGCGGGGTGGGGGGGCGCGCCCCCCCCGGGCGAGGTGTTCGCCGGCCGGCGCCGTCGCGGAGCAGGTGATCAGGCCGCGGCCTTGGTCTCCCAGAAGATCTTGTCGATCTGGGCGATCAGGTCCAGCAGCTCCTGGCCCTTGGCCGGGTCCATGGAGCCCTTCGCGCCGGATGCGCCCGCCGCCTTGGTGGCCCGGTTGAACAGGTCGTGCAGCTCCGGGTACTTCTCGAAGTGCGGCGGCTTGAAGTAGTCGGTCCACAGCACCCACAGGTGGTGCTTGACGAGTTCCGACCGCTGCTCCTTGATCAGGATGGCGCGGGCGCGGAACTCGGGGTCCTCGTTCGCCTGGTACTTCTCCTGAATCGCCTTGACCGACTCGGCCTCGATCCGGGCCTGGGCCGGGTCGTAAACACCGCACGGGAGGTCGCAGTGCGCGGTGGCCTCCGGGAGCGGGCGGCGGAGTGAACGGATGCGCGACAGAAGTCGCATCTTTCCTCCCTGACAGTGGATGCTCCGACGTGACGAACCCTACTCCGGGAGATCGGCGCGAGCAGTCGGAGGTGATCGTTGGCACGGTCGGAGGACAACCCGTTGCCGCTGGTTCGGGTGGTCGGACCCTCGATGTTCCCGACCCTCAGGACGGGTGACGTGGTGCTGGTCCGCTACGGGAAGCCGCCGGCGCCGGACGACCTCGTGCTGGTCAGGTGGGCCGCCCGGCCGGGGCAGCTGTCGGTGAAGCGGGCCGTGCGGCCCGACGGCGGGGGTTGGCACGTGGAGGGCGACAACCCGTTCGCCTCCACGGACTCGCGCACGCTCGGGGCCGCCGAGGTGGTCGGGGTGGTCCGGCTCCGGCTCTGGCCGCGGCCGAGGGTGTTGCGCCGCCGTCCCGCGCCGAAGGGCTGAACGGCGGTCACCCGGTGGCCGCCGTGGCCCGTCTCAGGCGCGCAGCTTGGCGTACCAGGCCACGCACTCGTCGTAGGACGGCAGCAGGCCCTGCTCCCGCGCCTGCTCGAACGACGGCGCGGCGGCGTCCTTGGGCGACAGCAGCGGCGTCACGTCGGTCGGCCAGGGGAGGTCCATCGACAGCGGGTGGACGCCGTGCTCGGCCTTCGGGTTGAAGCCCTCCGAGCACAGGTACGACGCGACCGTGCCGTCCTCCAGCGCCATCAGCGCGTGCCCCATCCCCTCGGGCAGGTACAGGGAGTTGAACACCCCCGCCGACAGCTCCACCGCCTCCCACTCCCCGAACGTGGGCGAGCCGACGCGCAGGTCGACCACCACGTCCAGCAGCCGCCCGCGCGGGCAGTGCACGTACTTGGCCTGCCCGGGCGGCGTGTCGGCGAAGTGGATGCCGCGCACGACCCCGCGCTTGGACTCGCTGTGGTTCGTCTGGGCGACCCGGAGCGGGTGTCCGACCGCTTCGGTGAACGCCGCTTCCTGATATGGCGCGACGAACAAACCGCGGTCATCGGGGAACACCGAAGGGGTGAACTCGAATGCGCCGGAAATTTTCAACTCGCGTACCCGCATGCCGCACACCCTAGGGCGTGCCGGCTCTTGACCGATCCTGCCTGCGGAAACTGACCGGTCGGTTCAGAAAACCGGACGTACGTTCTGTGGCACTGCCTCTGACCTGCGGAAAAACTGTGATCCCCGCCGCAGACAGCGGCCGGCGACACTGCCATGCTTGCCCGCACACCGCCCCCAGGAGCCGTCCGCCACACCGCGCGGACGGCGCTCAGACAGGCCCCGTCGACCGCGTGACAACGCCGGTCCCGGTGCGCCGCAGGTATCGCGCACCGCAGGAGGTACTCCCGTGACCGCAGTCAACGACCAGCCGCCCACGACCACCGAATTGAGCGACGAGGAAATCTTCCTCGCGCACGAAGGCGGGAAGCTGGCCGTGGGCGCGACGGCGTCGCTCGCCGACCCGCGCGCCCTCTCCATCGCCTACACCCCGGGCGTGGCCCGGGTCAGCCGCGCCATCGCGCAGGACCCGAGCCTGGCCGCCCGGTACACCTGGGCGCACCGCCTGGTCGCCGTGGTGAGCGACGGCACGGCCGTGCTCGGCCTGGGCGACATCGGCGCGAGCGCGTCCCTCCCGGTCATGGAGGGCAAGGCGGCGCTGTTCAAGACCTTCGGCGGCCTCGACTCGATCCCGCTCGTGCTCGACACCACGGACGTGGACGAGATCGTGGAGACGCTGGTCCGGCTGCGCCCGTCGTTCGGCGCGGTCAACCTGGAGGACGTCGCCGCGCCGCGCTGCTTCGAGCTGGAGGCCCGGCTCATCGAGGCCCTGGACGTGCCGGTCATGCACGACGACCAGCACGGCACGGCGGTCGTGGTGCTGGCCGCGCTGCGCGGCGCGAACGCCGTGCTGGGCAAGGTCGCGGCGGACCAGCGCGTGGTCATCTCCGGCGCGGGCGCGGCGGGCGTGGCCTGCGCGAAGATCCTGCTGGCCGCCGGCGTCGGCGAGGTCACGGTGGTCGACTCGCGCGGCATCGTGCACGCCGGCCGGGACGGGCTCAACCCGGTCAAGGCCGAGCTGGCCGAGGTCACCAACGCGAGCGGCCTGCGCGGCGGCATCGCGGAGGCGCTGCGGGGCGCGGACGTGTTCGTCGGCGTCTCCTCCTCCCAGGTCCCGGAGGAGCTGATCGCGAGCATGGCCCCCGACTCGATCGTGTTCGCTTTGTCGAACCCCGACCCGGAGGTTCACCCGGACGTGGCCGGCCGGCACGCGGCCGTGGTCGCCACCGGGCGCAGCGACTTCCCGAACCAGATCAACAACGTGCTCGCGTTCCCCGGCATCTTCCGCGGCGCGCTGGACGCCGGCGCGAAGAAGATCACCGAGGGCATGAAGCTCGCCGCCGCGGAGGCCATCGCCGCGGTGGCCGCGGACGACCTGGCGGTGGACCGGATCGTGCCGAGCGCCCTCGACCCGCGGGTCGGACCGGAAGTCGCCGCCGCCGTGGCCTTGGCAGCCCGGCAGGACGGAGTAGCCTGACTGGCGTCGGAGTTGGGAGAGCTCCGGCCTCATCCGTCCGTACCCGTCGGCAGGCAACGAAACCGCTAACGTGTTGTTTCGTTAGCCCGTTGAGGGGTGGGCGATGACGCTCCGAAGCGCTACCGTCCCTCTCCTCGGGTGAATATTGCCCGTGGAGAGGGACGCCGTCTTTGGGTGCGGCCGGGCCGGTCATCCCTGCCGTAGACACGGGAAGGTGGGACCGTGCCCAAGCGGGTGGGACGCGCTCCGGTGGTGCTCGATCCGGCGCGTCCGCAGAACGGCGAAGTGGCGCTGGACGGCATCGAACTGCCCGACGCGCCCACGCTGCTGTGCGACCCCAAGGGCGTGGTCATGCGCGCCAGCGCCGCCGCGGTGGCGCTGACCAAGGCCCGCTCGGCGGACGACCTGGTCGGCCGACCCCTGGGCGAACTGCTGCTCGGCGGCCCCGACGACCTGCGCCTGCACCAGGCCGACGGCGCGCTCGTGCCGGTCCGCGCGGTGCGCACCCCGGTGCCCGGCACCGGCCTGCAGGCGGTGCTGCTGGTCGACGTCTCCGACCTCGCGCGGGCCGCCGAGGACCTGCGCGACGAGCAGCGAAGACTGCGCGCCGTGCAGCGGGTGGCCCGGATCGGCTCGTGGGAGTACGACCCGGACACCGGCGTCACGGTCTGGTCCGAGTCGCACTACGAGATGCTGGGCATGAAGCCCGGCGAGGTGGTGCCCGGCGCGCAGGCCGTGCTGGACGTGGTGCACCCCGACGACTACGAGATGGTCGCGAGCTACTGGGCCAACCGCGCGCTGGACGGCAACCCCATCGACATCGTCTACCGGATCGTGCTGCCGGGCGGCGAGCTGCGCTGGATCCGCGGCGTGGCCGAGGCGAAGCTGCGGTCGGACGGCCGCACCCAGTTCATCACCGGCTACATCCGCGACATCACCGACCAGTGGCGGTCCGACCGCGCCCTGGAGACCGAACGCGCGCGGCTGCTGGAGGCGCAGCGCATCGCCCGCATGGGCAGTTGGAGCTACGAGGTCGCGACCGGCGCGGCGCACCGCAGCGAGGTGCTCCTGGAGATGTACGCCGAGCTGGGCATCGTCCCGGACGACGACCTGCTGTGCGGCGTGCACCCGGAGGACCGCGGCGTGCTGCGCGACCTGCGCCGCAAGCTGCTGAGCCCGGAGGACGGCGGCCCGGCGGCCGAGGGCCGGACGCTGGAGGCCGAGGTGCGCAGCGAGGTCGGCGACCGCGTCTACGTGTGCCGGGCGCGGGCCGAGCTGGAGGGCGGGCGGATCAGCCGGCTGCACGGCACCATCCAGGACGTCACCGAGGCCCGCGCGCTGGAGCGCCAGGCCAGCGACGACCGCCGCCGGCTCGCCGACGCGCAGAAGGCCGCGCAGCTCGGCGTCTGGGAGTGGAACCTGCAGACCGGCGAGGTGCTGTGGTCGGACATGCTGGCCGACCTGTTCGGCGTGCCGCGCGACGAGCACACCCGCTACCAGACCTACCTCGACCTGGTGCACCCCGACGACCGCGGCTGGGTGGACGACCTGTGGCAGCAGCTCGCCACCGAGGAGGTGCCGATCCAGCTGGAGCACCGGATCGTGCGCCGCGACGGCAAGCAGCGCGTGTTCCGCTGCTACGGCGTGGTGGTCAAGGGCCCGAACGGCCTGCCGCTCGCGGTGGGCACCGCGCAGGACATCACCGAGCAGCGCGCCACCGAGACCAGGATGAAGCGGTCCAGCCAGCGCTTCGCCGACCTGGTGTCGCTGACGCCGGTCGGCATCGGCCTGTTCGACGAGGGCGAGCGGCTGGTGGACGCCAACGACGCGCTGTGCGACCTGCTGGGCATGGACCTGGAGCAGTTGCGCGGCATGACCGCGAGCCGGCTCACGCACCCCGACGACGACAGCCGGCTGCCGTCCATCGACGAGATGTCCGCGCCGGACGCCGAGCGCACCCACAAGATCCCGCAGCGCATCCTGGTCCGCCGCGACGGCGTGCAGGTGTACTGCGAGCTGCACATCGCGTTGTCCGTGCAGGACGACGGCCGCCGGTTCTGGCTGATCGTGTTCCAGGACATCACCGAGCGCCGCCGCACGGCCGAGGCGCTGCGCCACCAGGCCACGCACGACGAGCTGACCGGCCTGCCGAACCGGGCGCTGGTCAAGGAGATGCTGGGCCGGTTGCTGGACTCGCCGAACCGGTCCAAGGTCGCGGTGCTGTTCTGCGACATCGACAACTTCAAGCGGGTCAACGACTCGCTCGGCCACGACGCGGGCGACGAGCTGCTGGTGGCGCTGGCGCGGCGGCTGGAGGGCGGCCTGCCCGAGGGCTGCACGGCGGCCCGGCTGTCCGGCGACGAGTACGTGATCATCTGCGAGAACCTGGACCGGGTCGGCGGCGTGGACGCGCTGGCCACGAAGGTCGCCGGGCTGCTGCGCACGGCGGTGCCGGTGCACGGGCAGCTCGTCCGGGTGTCCGCGTCGATCGGCGCGGCCGTGCCGAACGGGTCCCGCGCGACCGGCAACGACCTGCTGCGCTTCGCCGACGCGGCGATGTTCGAGGCCAAGCGCTCGGGCGCGGGCCGGGTGTCGCTCGCCAGCGCGGCGCTGATCGCGTCGGCCGACCGCCAGGTGCACCTGGAGGGCCAGCTCCGGGAGGCGTTGCAGCACGACGGGTTGGCGCTGCACTTCCAGCCGGTGGTCGGGGTGGACGGCGTGGTGCAGACCGCGGAGGCGCTGGTGCGGTGGCCGCACCCGGACCGCGGGCTGCTGCCGCCGGACATCTTCCTGCCCGTGGCCGAGCAGGGCGACCTGATGCGCGAGCTGGACCGGTGGGTGCTGCGGACCGCGTTGAAGGAGGCCGCGAGCTGGCCCGAGCCGGGCGGCAGGCCGGTGTCGGTGGCGGTGAACCTGGCCGGCCTGGTGCCCGGCGACCCGGAGTTCGCCGACATCGTGGCCAACGCGATCGCGGAGGCGGGCATCCCGTGGGACCGCGTGGTGCTGGAGCTGGTGGAGACGGCGCTGGTCGACCTGCCGTCGCGGGTGCGGCAAACCATGGACGAGCTGGTGGACCGCGGCATCCGGTTCGCCGTGGACGACTTCGGCACCGGCTACTCGTCGCTGGCCCGGCTGAAGGACCTGCCCGCGCAGATCATCAAGGTGGACCGCCGGTTCGTGTCCGGGCTGGGCAAGGACCCGTCCGACTTCGCCGTCGCCAAGGCGGTGGTCGACATGGCCCGCGCGATGGACCGCCGGTGCGTGGCCGAGGGCGTGGAGACGGCGACGCAGTTCCAGGTGCTGCGCGGCATCGGCGTGGACACCTACCAGGGCTGGCTGTTCTCGCGCCCCGTGCCGCCCAAGGAGTTCCGCGCGGTGCTGGCACTTGGTCCGTTGCACATCCCCCGCGCCGGGTGATCGGCGATACTGCCGTCCCGATGGACGTCACAACCTGGGGGACTGCCCGGTGAACCCGGAACGGATGATCGCCGACCTCGAAGCCAGGGCACGGGAGCTGACCGAGCGCTCGCGCGAGCTGCGGGACCGGCTGCGCGACGCGCAGGCCACGCAGCGGTCGCCGGACGGCGCGGTGACCGCGACCGTCGCGCCGAACGGGTCGTTGCGGCACATCGAGTTCTCGTCGGACGCGGCGCGGTTCGCGCCGGCGCGGCTGGGCGAGGTGGTGCTGGACACGGTGCGGCGGGCGCAGGCGCGGGCCGCGCGGCAGGCGGCGGAGGCCGTCGGACCGCGGTTCGGCGGCACGGCCGCGATGGACTTCCTGACCGGCCCCGTCCCGCCCGGCCCGGCCGGTGTGGCAGCGGATGTGGCCGACGCGGCGGGCGGGCCGGCGGCGGACGTGGCGGGCGCGGCAGCGAGCGTTCCGGCAGTGGGCGTGGCAGCGGATGTGCCGGATATGGCGGATGCGGCAGCGGGGGTGCCCGCTGTGGCGGACGCGGCTGGCGTGCCCGCTGTGGCGGACGCGGCGGCGGACGTGGCCGGGTTGCCCTTGCCGCGCAGCCTGCGGGAGCCGGACGACGAGCCGGGGACGGCGCGTTGGTGACAGGTTCTCCGGTGCTGGAGTCGGTGCGCGTGGTGCCGAGGCCGGACGCCGACCCGTTGCGGCCGCTGGAGGTGGCCGGGCTCGGGTGGCTGGTCGAGCACGTCGCGCCCTTGCGCGAGCCGGTGGCCTGGCTCGCGGGTCAGGGCGACCGGTTCGCGGAGGCCGTCGCCACCTGGCGGCAGGTCGCCACCACGCTCGACGGCATCGCGCGGCGGCGGCCGGGCGGGCGGCTCACCGCGGAGATCGCGGCGACGGGCCGGGTGTGCCGCGCGGTGGCGGCGCACCTCGCCGAGGTGGCCGCGATCACCGCCGCGATCCGCGCCGTGCTGCTGGAAGTGGTCGCGCTGTTCGTCGAGGAGGTCCTGGCCAACGCGGCCGTGGCGCTCGCCGCGTCGGACCTCACGGGCGGCGGCTCGCGGTCGGACTTCGCGGCGTGGGCGGTGGGGCGCGGCGCGGTCGTGCTGGACCGGGTCACGCGGCGGTTGGCCGAGCTGGCGCCGGTCGTGGTGCGCGTCCTGCGGGTGCTGAAGGCGTTGTTCGGCCGGGCGCGCGACGTGGTGCAGACCATCACCCGCTGCGGTGGGTGAACCGCCCGGTCAGCCCCACTGGCCCTGGCCGGGCGTCGGGTACGGACCGGAGGTCGGGTGCGGAGGCGTCGGGTGCGGGCCGGGTGCTCGAGGGGGTGGGCTGGGCTTCGCGCCGCGCACCGCCCGGCCGACCGGGGGCAGCACGGCGACCAGACCCGGCACCAGCCACAGCACGAGCGCGATCGCCGGGACGATCCCGAACGTCGGCGGCAGCACCCCCGTCGCCAGGTTGCCGAGCACCAGCCCGAAGTGGACCGCGGCCACCAGCGAGATCGCGGCCAGGCCCCAGCGCACGCCGGGCACCCGGCACACCAGCAGCACCGCGAGGAGCAGCGCCAGGCCCGGCAGCGCGAACGACACCGCCGCCGCGACCGCGACGCTGCGGTAACTGCCGGGGAACGGCGGCATGACGATCGCGCCCCACAGGCCCGTCGCGAACCCGGAGCGGCTCGCCAGGCCGATCGAGCCGACCAGGGCGAGGAGGATGCCGGGCAGGTAGAGCAGCCCGGCGACCACGGGCATCGCCTTGCCCGGCGGCTTCGGCGGACCGGCCTGGTACGGCGCACCGGGGTACGGCCGACCCGGATGGGGTTGGCCGGGGTACGGAGGTTGGCCGGGGTACGGGACCTCGCCGGGGTGCTGGGGTTGGCCTGCGTAGGGGAGCTGACCCGGGTGGGGCGGCTGACCGGGGAACCGGCCGCCGTGGGGAGGCTGACCCGGGTGCGGCGGCGGGCCGGGGTACTGCTGCGGGCCCGGCTGCCAACCGGGTCGGGGTTGAGTCATGCGCGCCTCCTGGGTCAGCCGAAAGCTACCGGTCGGCGGCCGGTCGGGAGGCGTGCTTCGCGGAATTCGCGGGGCGACCCGGCGCTACGCCGACGCCGACGCCCGGATCAGCGGCAGCAGCGCGGCGATCCGGTGCCGGGGCAGGTCGATCAGCCTCAGCTCCAGGTCCTCGTGCTCGCCGATCCGCTCCCGCGCCTCCCGCTTGGTCAACGCGCCGCGCGTCGCCGTGACCAACGCCTCACGCCACACGTTGCCCAGCTTGCCGTGCGCCCGAATCAGCACCTCCCGCACGGCCAGCCCGCCGGCGTCCAGCGTGCCCGCCAACACCTGGTCGGCCACCACCACGCAGTGCTTGCCGTCCGGTGTGGACCGCAGGAACCGCAGCGCGAACCTGGTGTCCACCAACGACCTCAGCCCTTGCTGGCCCGCCGCCGACGCCACGTCCGGGTGGTTGTTGGGCACGAGCGCCGCCATCCGGCCGGGCGAGCAGGCCAGCAGCGTCCGCAGCAGCCACGGCCCGGGGTCGCCGGACAGGTCCACCGCCAGCGACGCCGCGCCCTTGCCGACCGGGTCGGCCCACCCCGGCCCGCGGGGCTTCGGCGGCGGCGAGGACTCCGGTCGCGGCGCGAGGTCGACCAGGGCCGCCAACGCCGTCGAACCCGGACCGGACGCCTCCACGGACTGCGGTCCGTGCGTGTAGATGGCCGTCCGGGCGGCGCCGGCGGGCGTGGCCGAGCGGCGGGACGTGGGCCGGCACACGTACAGGTCGGCCGCGCTGCCGATGGCCTGCGCGCCGTCGAACCGGTGGAACGCGGGCAGGATCGCCTCGAACACGAGCCCGAGCCGCTGCAACTCCTGCTGCACCTTCAACCCCAGCGCGGGCGTCCGGTCGCTGAACCCGTAGGCGAGCAGCACGCGACCCCGCGCGGTGTCGGCCAGGCACTCGATCGCGCGAGCCGCGAACAACGCCATGCCCTCCGGCGTGTACGGGGGGTCGCTGAACACCAGGTCCGCCGACTCCAGCACGGCGGGCGGCAGGCCGAACCGGAAGTCCGCGTGGACGGTGCGGACCGGCCACCCCCGGTCCGCCGCCCGCGTCGCGATGTGCTCCAGCAGCCGGTCGTCCACGTCGACCACCACGACCTCGACCTCGGGGTTCACCGCGCACACCGCGAGCGAGGTCAGGTCGTGGTCGCCCAGGCACAGCAGCCTGCGGCCGGCCAGGTCGTAGGTGGTGTCCAACCACAACGCGCGCTTCAACGCCGTCTCCGCCGTGGCCTGCACGTGGTCCAGCGCGGCCAGCGGCGGCGGCACGTCGGCGATGTCGGCGAGGATCGTACGCAACCGCGCGGTGTGCCGCGGGACCAGCGCGTCCACCGGGTCGACCAGGTCGTCGCCCGCGCCGAACGGCGCGTAGTCGGCGGCCTTGGCGGGCGCGAGCCGGTACCGGTCGCGGTCGGTCTCCAGGTCGTCGCCGACCGCCGTCAGCAGCTCCTGCACGGTGCGCCGCGGCACCGCGGGAAGCCGAACCAACTCGGCCAGCGTGTGCCAGTCGCGGGCCAGCAGGTCGAGCACGCGGCGCAGCTTGCGGGCGTGCGCGCCGCGGTCGGCGAGGAGTGCTCGCACCGTTTCGGTTGCCACAAGCGGTGCAGCGTACTGACCGGATGCTGAAACGCCGTGCCGCGGTCGGACCGACGGGCTAGGGTCGATCGACGCTTGATGCCCAACGGCAGGAGGACCACGGGTGATCGAGTTCCGCGACGTGACCAAGCGGTTCGACGACGGGACCACCGCGGTGCACGGCCTGGACCTCGTGGTCGAGGCGGGCACGATCACGGTCTTCGTCGGACCGTCCGGGTGCGGCAAGACCACGTCGCTGCGCATGGTGAACCGCATGATCGACCCCACGTCGGGGACCGTCCTGGTGGACGGTCGGGACGTGCTCGGGGTGGACCCGCCCACGCTGCGGCGCGGCATCGGCTACGTCATCCAGCAGGCCGGCCTGTTCCCGCACCGCAGCGTGCTGGACAACGTCGCCACCGTGCCGCTGCTCACCGGCTGGACGCGCCGCAGGGCCAGGCAGCGCGCGGCGGAGCTGCTGGAGCTGGTCGGCCTGCCCGCCGAACTGGGCCGCCGGTACCCGGCGCAGCTCTCCGGCGGTCAGCAGCAGCGCGTCGGCGTGGCGCGGGCGCTGGCCGCGGACCCGCCGGTGCTGCTGATGGACGAGCCGTTCAGCGCGGTGGACCCGGTGGTGCGCGAGGGGTTGCAGGACGAGCTGCTGCGGTTGCAGGCCGAACTGGACAAGACCATCGTGTTCGTCACGCACGACATCGACGAGGCGATCAAGATCGGTGAGAAGGTGGCGGTGATGCGGACCGGTGGCCACCTGGCGCAGTACGCGCCGCCCGCCGAGCTGCTGACCCGGCCCGCGGACGACTTCGTGGCGTCCTTCGTGGGCAAGGACCGGGGCTACCGCAGCCTGTCCTTTGTGGACCCGTCCGGGGTGGAGGTGGTGGACGTGCCGACCGTCGCGGAGGGCGCGGGCGCGACGTCCGCACCGGACTGGCGGCTCGTGCTGGACGACGAGCGCCGGCCCAAGGGCTGGGTCGCGCCGGACGGGACGGCCGTGCCGGGCGGTTCGCTGTACGAGGTGGGCGCCCCGATCCGGGGCGCGCTGGACGCCGCGCTGTCCTCGCCGTCCGGGCTGGGCGTGGCGGTGGACGATGGCGGCCGGCTGGCCGGCGTGGTCACCGCGCGGCAGGTCCTCGACGTGATCGAGAGCCGCCGTGGGTGACCTCCCGCACTACCTCGGCGACGCCGGCACCCGGGCGGCGCTGCTGGACCGGCTGCTCGACCACGTCTACCTGTCGCTGGTGCCGCTGGTCGTGTCCGTGGTGCTGGCGATCGTGCTCGGGCTGCTGTGCCACCGGTTCCGGGCGGTCAACGCGACGCTGATCGCGATGTCGAACGTGCTCTACACGATCCCGTCGCTGGCGTTGTTCGCGATCATCCCGGCCGTCATCGGCACGCAGGTGCTCGACCCGGTCAACATCATCACCGCGCTGACGCTCTACACGACCGCGCTGCTGGTCCGGCCGGTCGCCGAGGCGCTGGACGCGGTGCCCGCGCACATCACCGCCGCCGCCACCGCGATGGGCTTCCGGCCGCTGCGCCGGTTCCTGACCGTGGAGCTGCCGCTGGCGGTGCCGGTGCTCGCGGCGGGGGTGCGGGTCGGGTCGGTGAGCAACATCAGCCTGGTGAGCGTGGGCGCGTTGATCGGCACGGGCGGCCTGGGCACGTTGTTCACCGACGGGTTCCAGCAGCGCTACCTGGCGCCGATCATCGTCGGCATCGTGCTCACCCTGGCGCTGGCGCTCGTCGTGGACCTGCTGCTCGTGGTGCTGCGCAACCGGTTGACCCGCTGGGTGAAGGCGGGCACGCCGTGATTTTCGCCGACGCTCTCGCGTGGCTGCTGGACCCGGTCAACTGGTCCGGCGGCAAGTCGATCCCGGTGCGGGTCGGCGTGCACCTGCTGTACTGCCTGGGCGCGGTGCTCGGGGCGGCGCTGATCGCGGTGCCGCTGGGCCTGTACGTCGGGCACACCGGTCGCGGCGGGGTGCTGCTCGTCGGCGGCAGCAACGCGTTGCGCGCGCTGCCCACGCTCGGCCTGGTCACGTTCCTGTACCTGATCACGGGCGGCGGCGCGGTCGGGGTGCTGATCGCCCTGGTCGTGCTGGCCGTGCCGCCGATCCTGGCCGGCACCTACGCGGGCGTCCAGGACGTGGACCGCGGCGTGGTGGACGCGGCGCGGGGCATGGGCATGACCGGCGCGCAGCGGCTGTGGCAGGTGGAGGTGCCCAACGCGCTGCCGCTGCTCGTCGGCGGCCTGCGCAACGCCATGCTGCAGGTGGTCGCGACCGCCTCGGTGGCGGCCTACGTGGGCATCGAGACGCTGGGACGTCCGCTGCTGGACGGCCTGCGGGTGTTGGACTACGGGCAGTTCGTCGGCGGCGCGGTGCTGATCGCGCTGCTGGCGGTCGTGCTCGACGTGGTGCTCGCGGGCGTCGGCCGGCTGGTCGTGCCCGCGGGTGTGCGGCTGTCGGCCCGGGAACGCGGCGCGCGCGGCGGGAAGGCGCGGTCGCGCAGGACACAGCCGAGGCGTCCGGGAGAGCCGGCGCCCGTCGAATCTGGAGGAAGTACGGCATGAAGCGCTCGTTGGCCGCGGTCGTCGCGGTCGCCGCCCTGCTCGTTTCCGCGTGCGGGTCCAAAGAGGACCTGGGCGGGACCGGCCAGGACGCCGCGTCGGGTGAGGTCGTGGTCGGTTCGGCCGACTTCACCGAGAACAAGATCCTGGCCGAGATCTACGCCGGCGCGTTGAAGGCGACCGGGGCGACGGTGTCGGTGAAGCCCGGCATCGGGGCCCGGGAGCTGGTCGTGAAGGCGTTGCAGGACAAGTCGCTCGGCGTGGTGCCGGAGTACACGGGCAACCTGCTCAACTACTTCGACAAGACCAACACCACGACCGAGTCGGAGGAGGTCTACGCGGCGCTCAAGGCCAAGACGCCGCAGGGTTTGGAGGTGCTCCGGAAGTCGGACGCCGAGGACAAGGACGTCCTGGTGGTCACCAAGGCGACGGCGGACTCCGGCGTGAAGTCGATCGCCGACCTCGGGTCCGGCAAGTACGCGCTCGGCGCGGCGGGCGAGTGGGCCCAGCGCTGGGAGGCCAAGATCAAGGAGCTGTACGGGGTCACGTTCACCGAGATCAAGACGACCGACGCGGGCGGCCCGATCACGGTGGACGCGCTGAAGAACGGCACCGTGCAGGTGATCAACCTCTACACCACGTCGGCCGACCTCGAGGTGAACGACTTCGTCCAGCTCGAGGACCCGAAGACGATGTACCCGGCCCAGAACGTGGTGCCGCTGGTGCGGTCGGACGCGGTCGACGCCAAGGGCAAGGAGGCGCTGGACAAGGTGTCCGCGGCGCTGACCACGGAGAAGCTGGCCGAGCTGGTCAAGCGGGTGGACGTGGACAAGGAGACGATCGCCAACGTGGCGGCGGACTTCCTGAAGGGCGTCTCGCTGTAGTTCCCGGCTCGCCAACGGCCCGGTCGCCCCGGTGGGTGGCCGGGCCGCGGCGTGTGGTGGGTGGCGGGGCGGCGCGCGGCGGGTTGCGACGAGCCCGCGATGCGTTCAGTATTGGCCGATGTTCAGCGAAAGTGAACATGAAGAGGTTTTGAACGCACGCCTGGTCGAGCTGCGCGAGTGGCTGCGTCCGCTCGGTCTCGGGGTCGACAGGGGCGAACGGGCCGCCGACGAGTGGGTTGACCTGGTGGTCCACCTCAGCCGGCCCTCGGGCGCGGCTCGGACGTACGCCGTCCTGGTCAAGCGGGCGGTGCCGGCCGAACTCGCGACGGCGCTGCACCCGCACGCGTCGCTGCCCACCCTGGTCGTCGCCCGCTCGATCACCGGGCAAGCCGCGGACCTGCTGCGCGCGCGGGGCATCGACTACGTCGACGAGGCGGGCAACGCCCACATCAAGTGGGATGACGTGCTCATCGACGTCCGAGGGCGTCGCAAGACGAGCGCGCGGACCGGTGGTTCCCCACCACCCGGGAGCAAGGCGTTCGGCCGCGCGGGCCTGAAGGTCGGGTTCGTCCTGCTCACCTGGCCCACGGCGGCGGGGAAGCCGCTGCGCGGGCTCGCGCGCGCCAGTGGCGTCTCGCTCGGCACTGCGCAAGCAGTCGTCGACGACCTCGCCAAGGCCGGCTACCTGTACGAAGTGGCGGGCGAACGCAGGCTGGCGAGAGCGGGGGAGTTGCTCAACCGGTGGTCGGAGGCCTATTCGACAAGGCTCTCGCCGGCGCTGATCCTCGGCGACTTCGAGGCCGCGGACCTCTCGTGGTGGCGCGATGCGGAGGAGGAGTTGACGCGGGCGGACGTCCAGGTGGGAGGAGAAGCCGGCGCGAGCGTCCTCGACCCGCACCTCGTCCCGGCGACCCTCACCCTCTACGCCGCCGAACCGCCGCGCTCGCTCATCGGCAGGCACCGGCTGGCGCGCGCCGAACGAGGAGGCAACGTGCACGTACGACGACGCTTCTGGACGGCGGACCGGCAGTCGTGGATCGTGCCTTCCACGCTGATCTACGCTGATCTGCTCGCATCCGGCGACCCCCGCCAACGCGAGCACGCGGACAGGATGAGAAGCAGTGACGATCGACTTGCGGGCCTCGACCGACTATGAGGTCCTCAGGGCCGCCAAGGTGTTGGCCCGAATCGACGAAGCGGCGCACGAAGCGCGGGTCCACTACCTGGTCGTGGGTGCGACCGCCCGCTCGCTCATCTCCCTCGACCTGCTCGGCGGATCTCCCGACCGTCGCACCCGGGACATCGACATCGCGGCCGAGGTCGCCTCCTGAGACCGGCTCTACGGTGAGGATTACGCCGTGCTCGAGAAATCCGACTACGACCCCTCGGTAGCGGGAGCACGGCTGTTGGGGTCGCACATACCGCCTTTGCTCGGAGACGGTGGTACCGCAGAACTGCTCCGCATCCTGGACGATCCCGAGTTGACGGGGCGGTTGGCGAAGGACATGGGTTCCCCTCGCGCGGCAGTCATGGTGCGGGCCATGAGCCGAGGTGTTCGCGATGTCCTCGAGGAAACCGGGCGGACGCAACCCGGATGACCGACGTGGCGCCCGCCCCTCAGGACCGGCCGCCGATGCGGGTGGTCAGCTCGTCCGCCGCGCGCCGCGCCTCCGCCGCCAGCTCCGGCCACGTCTCGCCGCACTCCGCCTCGCACACGTGCCGGAACGTCACCGTGATCGCGGCGATCGGGCGTTCGCCGCGGTCGAAGACGGGGGCCGCGACCGACGCGAACCCGGCCGTCACGTACCCGTCCTCCACCGCCCACCCGCGCCGCCGTTCGACGGCCAGCAGCCGGCGCAGCGCGGGCAGGTTGCGCGGCCCCCGCCCGGTCCGGTCCACGAACGGACCCGGGAACAGCGCCCTGACCTGCGCCGCGGGCAGCCGGGCGAGCATGGCCCGGCCCGACGCGGTCAGGTGCGCGGGCAGCCGCACGCCGACCTCCGACACGATCGTGGCCGGGTGCCGGGGCTGCTCGCGCACCAGGTACAGCGCCTCCGCCCCGTGCAGCACGCCCAGGTGCGCGGTCCGCCCGACCGCGTCCACCAGCCGCCGCAGCACCGGCCGCGCCAGCCGCTCCAACGGGTCGTGGCGCAGGTAGGCCGACCCCAGCTCGAACGCCGCCACGCCCAGCCCGTAGCGCCGCTCCTCGGGGAAGTGCGTGGCGAACCCGGCCGCGGTCAGCTCGGCGAGCAGGTGGTAGGTCGTGGACCGGGGCAGCGCCAGCTCCCGCGCGACCGCCGCGGCCGACAGCGGGCCGGGTCTGCTCGCCAGCAGGCGCAGCACGGCGAGCCCCCGGCGCAACGCCGGCACGTCGCTGCTGCCACCCACGGGACCCATTCTCAACAGAATCGCGGCGGGCCGCATTGGAGGGGTATGAGCACCGGCTTCGAGGAGTTCGCCGCGGCACAGGCAACCCCGCTGCTGCGCTACGCCACCGTGCTGACCGGGGATCCGCACCTGGCCCAAGACGTGGTCCAGGAGGTCCTGATCCGGGCACAGCAGAGGTGGGCGCGCATCGGCTCGGTCGACGCGCCGGTCGCGTACCTCAAGCGGATGGTGACCAACGAGTACCTCGGTTGGCGCCGCCGCCTGAAGGCGCACCTGCCCCTGACCGGCGTGGACCCGCCCCAGCCCGACCCCGCCGGCCACTACGACGAGCGGGAGGCGATGCTCCAGCGCATCGACCGGCTCCCGCGCAAGCAGAAGGCGGCCGTCGTCCTGCGCTACTACGAGGGCTACGACGACGCCGAGATCGCCGCGATCCTGGGCTGCGCCCAGGTCACGGTCCGCAGTCACATCTCCCGCGCGCTGGCAGTGCTGCGCGCCGACGAACGCGTGAGGCAGTCGCTGTGAACGACACCACCGAAACCCTGATCACCGACGCCCTGCACCACCGGGCCGAGCGCACGCCGCCGCCCGGGACGGTGCTCGCCGCGCTGCGCCGGCCGCGCCCGGCGCGCAAGCCGCTGCTGCTGGTGCTCGCCGCCGCCGGCACGACGGCCGCCGCCGCCGCGCTGGTGGTGACCACCGTGAACGGGCCCACCTCCGACCAGGCCCCGCCCGCCCGGCAGCTCGCCACCACGTCCGCGCCCACCCCCGCCGCGACCGCCGACGTGCCCACCCGGACCTTCGGGTACCGGCCCGGCGTGATGCTCGACGGCTACACCGAGCGCGAACGCGTCATCGCCGGGTGGGGCACGTCCCGCGTCTACGCGCCCGGCGCCACGACCCTCGGCTCGCCGCAGGTCCGCTTCGGCATCTTCACCGGCATCGCGGGCGACGTGGGCCCCAAGGTCGAGAACGCGCCGGTCGCCGACCGCACGACGGTGGGCGGCGCGCCGGCCGCCTGGTTCGGCGACAGCCTGTACTGGAACGCCGCCCCGGGCCACGTGCTCAGCGTCAGCCTGGAGCACGTCACCGGCCTGGACGTCCGGGCCGAGGTGCGGCGGATCGCCGAGTCCGTCACGCCGGACACCACGTCGATGCGCGTCCCGTTCTCGTTGGACGAGTACCCGTACGTCGAGGTGGGCGGACCGAACCCGGCCGAGTGGCGGATCGCCGGCCGGGTCACCCTCGACCACCTCCCGTACGACGTGGAGCTGCTGCGCACGGCCGAGGCCCCGGCCGGCTCCACCCCCACCACCGTGGACGGCAAGGCCGCGCACTACGCCGCCGACCGGTACGGCCTGCTCGCCGTCCAGGTCGCGCCGAACGTCCAGGTGCGGGTGAAGCCGGGCGAGCACAACAAGCCGGTGCCGTCCCACCTGGAGCCCCGGCACGCCCCCGTCGAGGTGCTGGCCGGGGTGGCGACGGCCCTCACCGTGGACACCGACCCGGACGTGGCCTGGATCGGCACGCCGTAGGGGAGGCGAGGGCGGTGGGGGGGCGGCGGCCGCCCCCCCCCCAACCCCCCCCCACCAACAGTGCCCCACCCCCCCCCCCCCCGCCCCAACGCGCGGAGCAGAGCGCCCCCCCCCCCCGCGCGGGGGGGCGGGGGCCCCCGGGGGGGGGGGGGGGGGGGGGGGGGGCCCGCGCCCCCCCCCCACCGCTCAGCCGCCGAACTCGATCGTGCCGTCACGCCGCCCGCGGCGGACCATGCGCTCGAAGCTCACCGCCGCCACGGCGAACCACACCGCGCCCACGCACGCCTCCAGCGCGAGCTGCCCGAGCACCGTCGACGCCGGTCCGCCCCCGACGAACGCCCGGATCGCGGCCAGCCCGTGCGTCATCGGCAGCACGGACGTGACGGCGCGCACCCAGTCCGGCCAGAACGACGTCGGCACGTTGACCCCGCAGAACGTCATCAGCACCAGGTAGCTCAGGTTCAGCGCCAGCCACCGCGCGGACGGGAACCCGAGCACGAACGACGCCACGCACGTCCCGTAGCCGTAGCAGGACAGGCCGACCACCAGGATCATCAGCGGCACGGCGGCCGCCTCCGGCCACGGCAGGCGCACCCCGAACAGCGGCGGCAGCACCAGGAACGCGGTGGTGGACGCCGCGACGCCCGAGCCGAGGTTCACCAGGCCCCGCCCGAGGTACACGGTGAGGTGCGTGGACGGCGCGGCGACCAGCAGCGCCAGCGTGCCGGCCTGCCGCTCGCCGACGGTCAGCAGGATGACCACGGTCGCGTCGATGGCCATGATCGCCACGACGTTGCCGATGAGCAGGTAGTCGACCTGCTCCTGCGACCCGAGCATCCGGCCGATCAGGGCGTAGAAGCACACCTGGATCAGCAGCCGGGACAGCCACGTGAACGTCCACGTCTTCCACGTCTGGAACGCGGTGTACATGGTCCACGAGGCGATCAGCCCCTGCTTGAGCACCCGCAGCTGGTCACGCATACGTCACCGCCCCCTGCTCGCGCGCCCGGCGCAGGGTCAGCGCCAGCAGCACCCGCCCGCCGACCAGGGCGGCGACCCCGAGCCCGACGACGGCCAGCAGCCGCCAGCCGAAGGCCGTGACCGGCGCGGCGGCCATCGCGTCGCGCATCAGGTCGGCCGACCACGACAGGAAGATCGCGTGCGACAGCGGCCGGAGGAACTCCGGCAGGTACTGCACCGGCACCATCACGCCGGACAGCACGTAGATCGGGAAGCCGATGAAGTTCAGGTAGTTGTTGCTGTTCCGGGCCAGGAGCATGGACGCCGCCAGCAGCAGGCTCGTGCCGATCATCGCGAACACCGACGCCGCCATGGTCGTCCAGAACACCCACGGGTGGTGCACCACGGGCGTCACGCCGAACAGGAGCTTGCCCAGCAACCACGTCTCGCCGAGCGGGACGACGCCCAGCACCATCACCGCCGAGATCCGGCCCAGGTAGACGGGGTGCAACGAGCCGGGCGCGGCCATGCCGAGCTGGAGCGCCGCGGTCCAGCGCTCGCCGACGAGCACGGTCGTCGCGAGGCCCGTGGCGAAGCCCCACAACCCGATCAGGGTCGGCGCGAGGAACGCGTGGGCGACCAGGTCGGGCCGCGCCGCGTGCATCACGATCGACAGCATCATCACCACGGTGAACGGGATCGTGCACAGCGTCAGCAGCTCGTCGGGCTGCCTCCGGATCAGCCAGAACTGCGTGCGGACGCCGGACAGGAACAGGCGCACGGTCAGACCTCCATGCCGCGGCGGCCGATGAGGTCCAGGTACACGTCCTCCAACCGGGGCGGCACGGCGTGCACCGAGCGCACGCCGCGGTCCAGCAGGAAGTCGATCACCGCGCGGGCCGCCCGGTCGTCGGCGGCCTTGACGCGCAGCACGCCGTTGCGGGTCTCCGTGCCGACCACGCCGGGCAGGCCGCCGACGTCCACCGAGGTCTCGGCCTCGACCCAGCGGTGCAGGCCCGACATCTCGGCCAGGCCGCGCGGCGACTCGGTGGCCAGCACCCGGCCCTTGTCGATCAGCGTGACGCGGTCGCAGACCTCCTCGGCCTCGTCCATGTCGTGGGTCGTGATGAGGATCGTGCGGCCCTCGTCGCGCAGCTCGCCGATCAGCGCGCGGAAGTCGCGCGCGGCCACCGGGTCCATGCCGGTGGTCGGCTCGTCGAACAGGATCAGCCGCGGGTCGCCGATCAGGCCGCGGGCCAGGTGCACGCGCTGCTTCATGCCGCGCGAGAACGTCTCCACCAGGTCGTCGGCCTTGTCGGCGAGGCCCAGGCGGGCCAGCAGCGCGTCGGTGCGCGCCTTCGCCCGCGCGTCCGGGAGCTCGTACAGCGCGGCCCAGTAGCGCAGCGTCTGCCGCGCCGTCAGCTTGCCGTACAGGCCGCGCTCGCCGCCGAACACGATGCCGACGTGCCGCCTGATCTCCGCCGCGCCGGTCACGACGTCGTGGCCGAGCACCTCGGCGGTGCCGGACGTGGGCAACAGGATGGTGGAGAGGATCTTGCACAGCGTGGTCTTGCCCGCGCCGTTCGGGCCGAGCAGGCCGTGCACCTCGTGCTCCGGCACGTCCAGCGTGAGCCCGGCGAGCGCGGTCACCTCCTCGCCCCTGGGCCGCCACCCCTTGCCCTTGCGATACGTCCTGGTCAGATCCCGGACCCGAACACCCATGGTCACCCCCCTGCCGAATCCCGTGACGCTACCGCCGGGGCCGGGCGGCCCGGGACCGGTTTTCGGGCGGGGCCGAACCGTCTCGTATCCCAGACACGATCGGCGGATGTCGGGTCGTGCGGATCGGGCCGCCGGGTTGAGATGGGCACATGCAGCAACCCGTGCAGCTGGGTCCGAAACCCCTGACCCGCGCCGACGTCCACGCCGTGGCCAGGGGCGACGCGCGCGTGGAGATCACGGAGGCGGCCCGCGAGGCGGTCACCGCCGCCCGCGCGCACATCGACCGCCTGGCCACGGCCGAACGGCCGACCTACGGCGTGTCCACCGGCTTCGGCGCGCTGGCGGTCCGGCACATCCCGCCGGACCGCCGGGCCGCCCTCCAGCAGTCCCTGGTCCGCTCGCACGCGGCGGGCGCGGGTCCCGAGGTCGAGCGGGAGGTCGTCCGCGCGCTCGTCCTGCTCCGCCTCAAGACCCTGGCCAGTGGGCACACCGGTGTCCGGTTGGAGACCGCGGAGGCGATGGCCGCGATGCTCAACGCGGGCATCACCCCGGTCGTGCACGAGTTCGGCTCGCTGGGCTGCTCGGGCGACCTCGCGCCGCTGTCCGCCGCCGCGCTGGCGCTGACCGGCGAGGGCGACGTCCGCGACGCCGACGGCGCGCTCGTCCCGGCGGCCGTCGCGCTCGCGGCGGCGGGCATCGAGCCGGTCCGCCTGGCCGAGAAGGAGGGCCTGGCGCTGATCAACGGCACGGACGGCATGCTCGGGATGCTGGTCCTCGCCATCCGGGACCTGGACTACCTGCTCGACGTCGCCGACCTGACCGCCGCGATGAGCGTGGAAGCCCTCCTCGGCACGGACCGCGTGTTCGCCGCCGACCTGCACGCGCTGCGCCCGCACCCCGGCCAGGGCCGGTCCGCGCGGCGCATGGCGGAGATCCTGCGCGGCTCCGAGATCATGGACAGCCATCGCGGCCCCGACTGCACCCGCGTCCAGGACGCCTACTCGCTGCGCTGCTCGCCGCAGGTGCACGGCGCGGCCCGGGACACCGTCGCCTACGCCGCGACGGTCGCCGACCGCGAGCTGGCGTCGTCGATCGACAACCCGGTGGTGCTGGCCGACGGCCGGGTCGAGTCGAACGGCAACTTCCACGGCGCGCCGATCGCCTACGTGCTGGACTTCCTCGCCATCCCGACCGCCGACGTGGCGAGCATCGCCGAGCGGCGCACCGACCGGATGCTCGACGTGAGCCGGTCGCACGGCCTGCCGCCGTTCCTGGCGCACGACCCGGGCGTCGACTCGGGCCACATGATCGCCCAGTACACGCAGGCCGCGATCGTCAGCGAGCTGAAGCGCCTGGCCGTGCCCGCGTCGGTCGACTCGATCCCGAGCAGCGCCATGCAGGAGGACCACGTCTCGATGGGCTGGTCGGCCGCGCGCAAGCTGCGGCAGGCCGTGGACGGGCTGCGGCGCGTCCTCGCGATCGAGTTCCTGACCGCGGCCCGTGCGCTGGACCTGCGCAAACCGCTCAACCCCGCGCCCGCGACCGCGGCGGCCGTGGCGAAGCTGCGCGAGCACGTCCCGGGCCCCGGCCCCGACCGCCACCTCGCGCCCGAGATCGCCGCCGCCGAAGACCTCATCCGGAAGGGAGCACTCTGATGGTGCGCGCCGCCCGAGGGACCGACCTCACCGCGCGCAGCTGGCCGACCGAGGCCGCGCTGCGGATGTTCCACAACAACCTCGACCCCGACGTGGCCGAGCGCCCCGACGACCTGGTCGTCTACGGCGGCACGGGCAAGGCCGCCCGCGACTGGCCGAGCTTCCACGCCATCAGCCGCGAGCTGACCGAGCTGGCGGACGACGAGACGCTGCTCGTGCAGTCCGGCCGCCCGGTGGGCGTCCTGCGCACGCACGAGTGGGCGCCGCGCGTGCTCATCGCGAACTCCAACCTCGTGCCGGACTGGGCCACCTGGCCCGAGTTCCGCCGCCTGGAGGCCGAGGGCCTGACCATGTACGGCCAGATGACCGCCGGGTCGTGGATCTACATCGGCACCCAGGGCATCCTCCAGGGCACCTACGAGACGTTCGCCGCCGTGGCCGACAAGCGGTTCAACGGCACGCTGCGCGGCACGTTGACGGTCACCGCCGGGCTCGGCGGCATGGGCGGCGCGCAACCGCTTGCGGTCACCATGAACGAGGGCGTGGCGCTGTGCGTCGAGATCGACCCGCAGCGGGCGCGCCGCCGGGTGGAGACCCGCTACCTGGACGAGATCGCCGACGACATCGACGACGCGATCGCCCGCGTCCTCGCCGCGAAGTCCGAGGGCCGCGCGCTGTCGGTCGGCCTGATCGGCAACGCCGCCGAGGTGCTGCCCGAGCTGCTGCGCCGGGACGTGCCGGTCGACATCGTCACCGACCAGACCTCCGCGCACGACCCGCTGGCGTACTGCCCGAAGGGCGTCGCGGTCGAGGACTGGCCGGACTACGCCGCCGGGAAGCCCGACGAGTTCACCGACCGGGCCCGCGAGTCGATGGCCGACCACGTCGAGGCGATGGTCGGGTTCCTGGACCGCGGCGCGGAGGTGTTCGACTACGGCAACTCGATCCGCGGCGAGGCCAAGCTCGGCGGGTGCGAGCGGGCGTTCGACTTCCCCGGCTTCGTGCCCGCCTACATCCGGCCGCTGTTCTGCGAGGGCAAGGGCCCGTTCCGCTGGGCCGCGCTGTCCGGCGACCCGGCCGACATCGCCAGGACCGACCGGGCGATCCTGGAGCTGTTCCCGGAGGACGAGAAGCTCGCGCGCTGGATCCGGATGGCCGGCGAGCGCGTCGAGTTCCAGGGCCTGCCCGCCCGGATCTGCTGGCTCGGCTACGGCGAACGCCACCTCGCGGGCCTGAAGTTCAACGAGATGGTCGCCTCGGGCGAGCTGTCCGCGCCGATCGTCATCGGCCGCGACCACCTGGACTGCGGCTCGGTCGCGTCGCCCTACCGGGAGACCGAGGCGATGGCCGACGGCTCGGACGCGATCGCCGACTGGCCGCTGCTCAACGCCCTGGTCAACACCGCCTCAGGGGCCACCTGGGTGTCGCTGCACCACGGCGGCGGCGTCGGCATCGGCCGGTCCATCCACGCGGGCCAGGTCACCGTCGCCGACGGCACGCCGCTCGCGGCGCGCAAGATCGAGCGGGTGCTGACCAACGACCCGGCCATGGGCGTGATCCGGCACGTGGACGCCGGGTACCAGCGGGCGATCGACGTCGCCGCCGCGAAGCACGTGCCGATCCCGATGAGCGCCCGTGACTGACCTCGCGGACCTCGCCGACGTCGGGCGCGACCGGCGGCGGGGCGGCTACTCCCGGCACGGCTTCGACGCCGTGGAACTCGAACTGCGCGCCTGGTTCGTCGAGGAGGCCGAGCGGCGCGGGCTGGACGTGCGGCCCGACCGCAACGGCAACATCTGGGCGTGGTGGGGCACGCCCGGCCCGGACGCCGTGGTCACCGGCAGCCACCTCGACTCGGTGCCCGGCGGCGGCGCGTTCGACGGGCCGCTCGGCGTCGTGTCGGCGTTGCAGGCGGTGGACCTGTTGCGCGCCAAGGGGTTCACGCCGGCCAAGCCGGTGGCGATCGTGGTGTTCGTGGAGGAGGAGGGCGGCCGGTTCGGCGTCGCCTGCCTCGGGTCGCGGCTGATGACGGGCGCGATCACGGCGCAGGCCGCGGCCCGGCTGGTCGACGCGGACGGCGTCACGTTCGGCGAGGCCGCCCACGCGGCCGGGTTCGACCCGCTGCGGATGGGGCGCGACGACCGGGCGCTGTCGTCCGTCGGCGCGTTCGTGGAGCTGCACGTCGAGCAGGGGCGCGGGCTCGACGTGCCGGTGGGGCTGGCGAGTTCGATCCTGGCGCACGGCCGCTGGCGGTACACGTTCACCGGCGAGGGCAACCACGCCGGGGCGACGCTGATCGAGGACCGGCGCGACCCGATGCTCCCCGCCGCCGAAGTGGTGCTGGCGGCCCGCCGCGCGGCGACGTCCGGCGCGCGCGCGACGGTGGGCCGGATCGTGCCGAACCCGGGCGGCACCAACGTGATCGCGTCGTCGGTGGACGTGTGGCTGGACGCGCGGGCCGACGACGAGCCGCGCACCCGCGAGGTCGTCGCCCACATCACGGAGGCGGCCCGCGCGGCGGCGGCGGAGGAGGGCTGCGAGGTGCGCGTGACCGAGGAGAGCTGGGGCGGCACGGTCCACTTCGACACCGACCTCATGGCCCGGGTGCGGGACGCGCTCGGCGGCGACACGCCCGCGCTGCCCACCGGGGCCGGGCACGACGCGGGCATCCTGGCCGCGCACGTGCCGACCGCCATGCTGTTCGTGCGCAACCCGACCGGGATCAGCCACGCGCCGGAGGAGTTCGCCGAGGCGGACGACTGCGCGGCGGGCGTGGCGGCGCTGGCCGCGACGCTGGAGCACCTGGCGCGATGAAGAGCTTCTGGTGCGAGCGGGCGTGGTTGCCGGACGGGATCGCGTCGCGGGTGCTCGTGCGCGTGGACCGCGGCACGATCACGTCCGTGTCCACAGTGGACACGATCCCGCTGGGCGTGGAACGGTTGCACGGCCTGGTGTTCCCGGGGTTCGCCAACGCGCACTCGCACGCGTTCCACCGGGCGTTGCGCGGGCGCACGCACTCCGACGGCGGCACGTTCTGGACGTGGCGCGACCGGATGTACGCGGTGGCGGAGCGGTTGACGCCCGACTCCTACCGCGAGCTGGCCACGGCGGTGTACGCGGAGATGGCCGTGGCCGGGGTGACCGCGGTGGGCGAGTTCCACTACCTGCACCACGGCGGCAACGAGATGGCCGAGGCGCTGCGGCAGGCCGCGCTCGACGCCGGGATCCGGCTCACCCTGTTGGACGCCTGCTACCTGGCGGGCGGGATCGGGCAGCCCGTGCGCGGGGTGCAGGAGCGGTTCTCCGACGGCACGGGGGACCGGTGGCTCGACCGGGTCGCCGAGCTGCGCGGGGACCCCAACACCAGGATCGGCGCGGCGATCCACTCCGTCCGCGCCGTGCCACGTGAAACATTGTCGCTGGTGGCCGGGGCATTCCCCGATCGGCCGCTGCACGTCCACCTGTCGGAGCAACCGGCCGAGAACGAGGCGTGCCTGGCGGCGTACGGCAGGACGCCGACCGAGCTGCTGGCGGAGGCCGGGGCGCTCACGCCGCGCACCACGGCCGTGCACGGCACGCACCTGTCGGCAAGCGACATCGGCCTGCTCGGCTCGACCCGGACCGGCGTGTGCTTCTGCCCGACCACGGAGGCGGACCTGGCGGACGGCATCGGGCCGGCGCGCGAGCTGGCCGACGCCGGGTCGCCGCTGTCGCTGGGCAGCGACCAGCACGCGGTGGTCGACCCGCTGCTGGAGGCGCGGGCGCTGGAGCACAACGAGCGCCTGCGCACCGGCCGGCGCGGGCGGTTCAGCCCGGCGGAACTCGTCGGCGCGCTCACCAACCACGCCTCGATCGGGTGGCCGGAGGCGGGCCGGATCGAGGTCGGCGCGCCGGCCGACCTGGTGGCCGTCCGGCTGGACTCCGTCCGGACCGCCGGGTCGGAGCCGGAACAGGTGGTGCTGACCGCCACGGCGTCCGACGTCGGCGTGGTGGTGGTCGGCGGCACGGTGGTGGCGCGCGACGGCGTGCACGAGCGGTTGGGCGACGTGGCGAGGCTGTGGGGAGCGGTCGGATGAGCACCCTCATCACCGGGATCGGCGAGCTGACCACCAACGACCCCGAGCTGGGCCGGCTGACCGACGCCGCCCTGGTCCTGGTCGGCGACCGGGTCGGGTGGGTCGGGCCCGCGGCGTCCGCGCCGCCCGCCGACGAGCGGGTCGACGTGGCGGGCCGGGCGGTGCTGCCCGGCTGGGTCGACAGCCACGCGCACCTCGTCTTCGCGGGCGACCGCACGGCCGAGTTCGAGGCGCGCATGGCCGGCCAGGGGTACGCGGCGGGCGGCATCGCGGTGACCGTCGGCGCCACCCGCGCGGCGTCCGACGACGAGCTGGCGGCGAACCTGCGGCGGCTGGTCGGCGAGGCCGTGGCGCAGGGCACGACCACGATCGAGACCAAGACCGGGTACGGGCTGACGGTCGAGGACGAGCTGAGGTCCGCCCGGATCGCCGCCGGGGCGGCCGACGAGGTGACCTTCCTGGGCGCGCACCTCGTGCCGCCGGGTGCGGACCCGGACGAGTACGTGGCGCTCGTGGTCGGCGACATGCTGGACGCGGTCGCGCCGCACGTGCGGTGGGCGGACGTGTTCTGCGAGCGCGGCGCGTTCGACGAGGACCGGTCCCGGGCGGTGCTGGAAGCCGCCCGCGCCAGGGGCCTGGGCCTGCGCGTGCACGGCAACCAGCTCGGCGAGGGGCCGGGCGTCCGGCTGGCCGTGGAGCTGGGCGCGGCCAGCGTCGACCACTGCACGTACCTGTCCGCCGCCGACGTGGACGCGCTGGCGGGCTCCGACACCGTCGCCACCCTGCTGCCCGCGTGCGACCTGTCGACCCGGCAGGCCCTGGCGCCCGCGCGCGCCCTGCTCGACGCCGGGGCGACGGTCGCCCTGGCGAGCAACTGCAACCCCGGCAGCTCCTACACCACGTCGATGGCGTTCTGCGTGGCGACGGCGGTCCTCCAGATGGGCATGACCGTCGAGGAAGCCGTCACCGCCGCCACCCTGAACGGCGCGAAGGCGCTCCGCCGCACCGACGTCGGGCGCCTGTCACCCGGCGCCCGCGCCGACGTGCACGTGCTCGACGCCCCCTCGACCACCCACCTGGCGTACCGCCCCGGCGTTCCGCTCACGCACGCGGTGTGGCGAGCAGGGGTTCGATCGCGCTGAGGGCGGCCGACGTGCTGCCCGGTCCGGCGGGCAGCAGCGGCAGGCGGACGTCCGGGGTCGGGATGCGGCCCAGCCGGTGCAGCACGGCCTTGATCACGGTCGGGTTCGGCTCGGCGAACAACGCCGCCGACAGCGTGCTCAGCCGCCCGCCCAGGGCGCGTGCGGTGGTGACGTCGCCGGCGTGCCAGGCGTCGATCAACCGGGCGAACCCGTCGGTGGCGACGTGCGCGGAAGCCAGGATGCCGCCGTGCGCGCCCAGCGCGAGCAGCGGCGAGACGAACGCGTCGTCCCCGCCGAGGACGGCCAGGCCGGGCGGCAGGTCGGCGAACAGGTCGACCGTGTCGGCGTTGATGCCGCCCGCCGCGTACTTGAGCCCCACCACGCCCGGCACGTCCGCCAACCGCCGCAGCGCGCCCGCCGACAGGTACTGCCCGGTCCGGTACGGGATGTCGTACACGACCAGCGGCACGGGGCTGCCCGCCGCCAGCCGGGCCAGGTGGGCCAGCGCGCCCTCCTCGCCGGGCCGGACGAACGACGGCACGGTGGTCAGCGACGCCACCACCTCCGGGTGGCCGGCCAGCGCCCGCAGCGCCTCCGGGGTGTTCGCGCCGACCACCAGCGGCGCGTGGCGCTCGCGGCAGACGCGGGTCACCACGCCCAGGACGGCCCGCTGCTCGTCCGGGGTGAGCGAGGACGGCTCCGCCGTCGTGCCCAGCGCCACGAGCCCCCGTGCGCCGTCGTCCAGCGCCTGGTGGGCCAGGGCGTCCAGCGCGTCGAGCGCGACCGCGCCCGACCGGTCGAACGGCGTGATCAGGGGGAGGAACAGGCCCGTGAGCGTCATGCCACCACGGTGCCCGGTGGGACCGTGAAGGACCAGTTCGCGTTCCTCAACAGAACCGTAAGCTGAACTGATGCTCGACGTCCGCCGCCTGCGGCTGCTGCGCGACCTGGCCCACCTGGGCACGATCGCGGCCGTGGCCCGCGCCCACGCCTACACGCCGTCGGCCGTGTCGCAGCAGCTCGCCGCCCTCCAGCGGCAGGCGGGCGTGCCGCTGCTGGAGCACACCGGCCGCAGCGTCCGCCTCACGCCCGCCGGCACGGCCCTGGTCGGGCACGCCGAGACGGTGCTGGCCGCGCTGGAGGCCGCGTCCGCCGCCGTGGCCGCCGCGCGCACCGGCCTGTCCGGCGCGGTGCGGATCGGCGCGTTCCCCAGCGCCGTGCCGACCCTGCTGCCCGCCGCGCTGGTCGCGCTGGGCCGCGACCACCCGGCGCTCGACCTCATGGTGACCGAGCTGGACCCGGTCGACATGCCGGACGCGTTGCGCGACGGCCGCCTCGACGTGGCGCTGTGGCACGACTACGACATCGCGCCGGTCGAGCCCGACCCCGGCGTGGACTCGGTGCGGTTGCTGGACGAGAAGGTGTTCCTGGCCGTGCCCGCGCGCGGGTGGCCCGACGGGACGATCGCGAGCGCCCGGGACGCGGCGTGGATCGTCGGCAGCCCCGGCACGCTGTGCCACACCGTGGCGATGAGGGTCTGCCAGGCCGCCGGCTTCACCGCCCGGGTGCGCCACCACGCCGACGACTTCACCGCCGTGCTGGCCCTGGTCGCCGCCGGCCAGGGCGTCGCCCTGGTGCCGGAACTGGGCGCGGCCCACCCGCCCGCGGACGTCCACCTCGCCCCCTTGGACGTCCACCGCCGCACCCGCATCGCCTACCGCCGGGGCGCCGGCGCGCACCCCGTGGTCGCCGCGTGCGTCACCGCCCTGCAAACCTCCACGGCCGCCTACCTGACCGCCCACGGCCGGCCGTGAACGCCCGCGGGCCGTCACCCTGCCGCCCACCTGACCTCCGCCCGGTCCGCTGCCACCCGCACCGCCGCGTGCCTGCCCGCACCGCCTCGCGCCCGCCCACCTGCCGCGTGCCCGTCCCCTCCGCCTTCCGCCCCTCCACCGCTCCCGCACCGCCACCATCCGCAGTCGGCCTGGGTGGTCGAGGCGCTCCGCGTCCGGCAGGCTGGCCGCATGGAGTACACGCAGCTCGGCCGATCCGGCCTGTCCGTGTCCCGCCTGTGCCTGGGCACGATGAACTTCGGTCCCGAGACGTCGGAGGCCGACAGCCACGCGATCATGGACCGGGCCCACGAGCACGGCATCAACTTCTTCGACACCGCCGACGTCTACGGCTGGCAGCGCGGCGAGGGCATCACCGAGAACATCATCGGCCGCTGGTTCGCCCAGGGCGGCGGGCGGCGCGAGCGGACCGTCATCGCCACCAAGCTGTACGGCGACATGGGCGACTGGCCCAACGAGCGGCGGCTGTCCGCGCTGCACATCCGGCGCGCGGCGGACGCGTCGCTGCGCCGGTTGCAGACCGACCACATCGACCTCCTCCAGATGCACCACGTGGACCGCGACACGCCGTGGGACGAGATCTGGGAGGCGTTCTCGGTGCTGCGCCGGCAGGGGAAGGTGATCTACTTCGGGTCGTCCAACTTCGCCGGGTGGCACCTCGCGCAGGCCCAGGAGGCGGCCCGGCAGCGGCACTTCCTCGGGCTGGTCAGCGAGCAGTCCATCTACAACCTGGTGAACCGGTTCGTGGAGCTGGAGGTGCTGCCCGCCGCCCGGCACTACGGCATCGGCGTGATCCCGTGGTCGCCGCTGGGCGGCGGCCTGCTCGGCGGCGTGCTGCGCAAGCAGCGCGAGGGCACCGCCTCCCGCGGCAACAGCGGGCGCAGCCAGGAGGAGCTGGAGAAGCGCCGGGACGCGATCGAGGCCTACGAGAAGCTGTCCGCCGACCTCGGCGAGGACCCGGCCAACCTGGGCCTGGCCTGGCTGCTGCACCAGGACGGCGTGACGGCTCCCATCATCGGCCCGCGCACCCTCGACCAGCTCGACGGCTCGCTGCGGGCGACCGCGATCGCCCTGGACGACGAGGTGCTGGCCAAGCTGGACGACCTCTTCCCACCCCCGGGCCCGAACGGCAGCAAGCCCGCCCCGGAGGCGTACGCCTGGTAGGCCCCGCCACCGTGGAGGAGTGCGAGTCGTGACCACCGCCCCGGACGGCAGTCCCGTCGAGGTCTACACCCTGTTCCCGCCGCTCGGCGAGGCCGAGATCGTGCACGGGGTGCTGCCGGCCGGGGCGGAGGTGCTCGAACTCGGGTGCGGCGCCGGGCGGATCGCGCACCGGCTCGTGGCGCTCGGCCACCCGGTGGTCGGGGTGGACGAGTCGCCCGACATGCTCGCCCACCTGGACGGCGTGGAGGCGGTGCTCGGGCGGATCGGGGAGGTGCGGCTCGGGCGGCGGTTCGGCGGCGTGCTCCTCGCCGCCCACCTGGTCAACACGCCGGACGGCGCGGAGCGGCACGGGATGCTCGCGGCGGCTGCCCGTCACCTCGCGGCCGACGGGCGGCTCGTCGTCCAGTGGCACCCGCCGTCCTGGTTCGAGACCGCGGCGGACGGGCAGGGCGGGGCCGCCGGGCCCGTGCGCACCTCGTTGCGGGACGTGCGCCGCCACGGCGGGCTGCTCAGCGCGACCGTGGACTACCGGGTCGGCGACCGGTCGTGGTCGCACCCGTTCACCGCGCGCCGGCTGTCCGAGGCCGACCTCCGGTCCGCCCTCGACGCGGCCGGCCTGGTCCACGACCGGTGGCTCACCGCCGACCGGACCTGGTTCTCCGCCCGCCCTCAGTCCTCGAAGTCCTCGTCGTCGCGCGCCAGGTAGGTGGCCAGGCGCTCGACCGCGGTCTCGAAGTCGGGGTTCGCGTCGACGAACGCCCGCAGCTTGTCGGCCAGCCAGGCGAACGTCACCTCCTCCTCGCCCCGGCGGGACTCCAGCTCCTCGATGCCACGATCGGTGAAGTACACGGTCTTCCTCCCACGCACGCGAACGGGAAACGGGCGGGGGGGGGGGGGGCCGGGGGGGGGGGGGGGGGGGCCCGCCCCGGAAAATACCCAAACCAAACCCGGACGCGAGAGGGCGCGCGGGGGGCACGGCGTGACCCTGGTCGACCCCCCC
>NZ_JBHYXZ010000004.1:39482-54894 GCF_042752395.1 Actinosynnema sp. NPDC059335
CACCCCCTGCCGTATCAATAACCGGTACGCCCACCCCCCCCCCCCCCGCCCCCCCGCCCGCCCCCCCCCCCCGGGGGGGGGCCCCCCCCCCCCCCCGGCCCGGAAAGATCCCTACTCGAACGCCTTCGCGATCAGCTCGCGCTGCTCGACCTCGTGCACCTTGGACGACCCCGCGGACGGGGCGGCCATCGGGCGGCGCGAGACGCGCTTCACGGCGAACCGCTCGGGCAGCAGCTCCGGCAGCGCCAGCCCGAAGAACGGCCACGCGCCCTGGTTCGCCGGCTCCTCCTGGACCCAGCGCACCTCGGTGGCGTTCGGGTAGCGGTCCAGCGCCTCGGTCAGCTTCCGCGCCGGCACCGGGTAGAGCTGCTCGATGCGCACGATCGCGACGTCCTTGACGCCCCGCTTCTCCTGCTCGGCCAGCAGCTCGTAGTAGATCTTGCCGCTGCACAGCAGGACCTTGCGCACCGCGCCCTTGTCCACGCCGCTCGGGTCGTCGATCACCGACTGGAACTTGTCGGAGATGAACGCCTCCACCGGGCTGGTCGCGGCCTTCAGGCGCAGCATCGACTTCGGGGTGAACACCACCAGCGGCCGGTTCACGCCGTCCAGCGCGTGCCGCCGCAGCAGGTGGAAGTAGTTCGCCGGCGTCGACGGCACCGCGATCGTCATCGAGCCCTCCGCGCAGAGCTGGAGGAACCGCTCGATGCGGCCGGACGTGTGGTCCGGGCCCTGGCCCTCGTGGCCGTGCGGCAGCAGCAGCACGACGTCGGACACCTGGCCCCACTTCGCCTCACCGGACGAGATGAACTCGTCGATGATCGGCTGCGCGCCGTTGACGAAGTCGCCGAACTGCGCCTCCCACAGCACCAGCGCGTCCGGGTTGGCGACCGAGTAGCCGTACTCGAAGCCCAGCGCCGCGAACTCCGACAGCACCGAGTCGTACACCATGAACTTGCCCTGGTTCTCGGCCAGGTTCTGCAGCGGGGTGTACTCCTCGGACTTCTTGCGGTCCACCAGCGTGGCGTGCCGCTGCACGAACGTGCCGCGCCGCGAGTCCTGGCCCGCCAGGCGGACCGTGCGGCCCTCCAGCACCAGCGACCCGAACGCGAGCAGCTCGGCGAACGCCCAGTCGATGCCGCCCTCGCGGGCCATCTTGGCGCGCCGCTCCAGCACCGGCTTGACCCGCGGGTGCGGGGTGAAGCCCTCGGGCAGGTTCACGTGCGCGTCGGCGATCTTCTCGATGACCGACCGCTCGATGCCGGTGGGCAGCTTGGCCGGGACCTGCTGCTCCTGCTCGATCGACGGCGAGGTCTTGATCGGGTGCTTCTCCAGCTCCCGGACCTCGTTGAACACGTGCTCCAGCTGCGAGGAGAAGTCCTGCAGCGCCTTCTCGGCCTCCTCGACGGAGATGTCGCCGCGGCCGATCAGGGACTCGGTGTAGGTCTTGCGCACCGAGCGCTTCGTGTCGATCACGTCGTACATCGCCGGCTGCGTCATCGAGGGGTCGTCGCCCTCGTTGTGGCCGCGGCGGCGGTAGCACACCATGTCGATCACGACGTCCTTGTTGAACGCCTGCCGGTAGTCCACCGCCAGCTTCGCGACCCAGTAGCACGCCTCCGGGTCGTCGCCGTTCACGTGGAACACCGGCGCGCCGATCATCTTCGCCACGTCGGTGGAGTACTTCGACGAGCGGGAGTGCTCGGGCGCGGTGGTGAAGCCGACCTGGTTGTTGACCACCACGTGCACCGTGCCGCCGGTGCGGTAGCCGCGCACCAGCGCGAGGTTCAGCGTCTCGGCGACCACGCCCTGGCCCGCGAACGCGGCGTCGCCGTGCAGCGCGACCGGCAGCACGGTGAAGCCCTCGCCGCCCTTGTCGAGCATGTCCTGCTTGGCCCGGACGATGCCCTCCAGCACCGGGTCCACGGCCTCCAGGTGCGACGGGTTCGCGGTCAGCGACACCTTGGTCTCGCCGTCGCCGAACATGCGGAAGTACTTGCCCTCCGCGCCCAGGTGGTACTTCACGTCGCCCGAGCCGTGCGCCTGGCCCGGGTCGAGGTTGCCCTCGAACTCGCGGAAGATCTGCGAGATCGGCTTGCCGACGATGTTCGCCAGCACGTTCAGCCGGCCGCGGTGCGGCATGCCGATGACGACTTCGTCGATCTCGTGCTCGGCGGCCTTGTCCAGCACCGCGTCCAGCAGCGGGATGACGGTCTCGCCGCCCTCCAGCGAGAACCGCTTCTGGCCGACGTACTTCGTCTGCAGGAAGGTCTCGAACGCCTCGGCGGCGTTGAGCTTCGACAGGATGTACTTCTGCACGGTGGCCGGCGGCTTCTCGTGCGGCACCTCGACGCGCTCCTGGATCCAGAGGCGCTCCTCCGGGTCCAGGATGTGCATGTACTCGACGCCGACCGTGCGGCAGTACGAGTTGCGCAGCACGCCCAGGATGTCGCGCAGCTTCATCCGCTCCTGGCCCGCGAACCCGCCGACCGGGAACTCCCGGTCGAGGTCCCACAGGGTCAGGCCGTGCGACAGCACGTCGAGGTCGCGGTGGCTGCGCTGGCGGTAGTTCAGCGGGTCGGTGTCGGCCATCAGGTGGCCGCGGGTGCGGAACGCGTCGATCAGCTCGATCACCCGGGCGGTCTTGTCGACCGCGCCCTCGGGGATGTCGGCGACCCAGCGGATGGGCTCGTACGGCAGCCGCAGCGACGTGAACACGTCGTCGTAGAAGCCATCCTCGCCGAGCAGCAGCTGGTGGATGCGCTTGAGGAACTCGCCCGACTCCGCGCCCTGGATGATGCGGTGGTCGTAGGTGGAGGTCAGCGTGATGATCTTGCTGACGCCCATGTCCGTCAGGGCCTGCTCGCTGGTGCCCTGGAAGTGCGCCGGGTACTCCATCGCGCCGACGCCGATGATCGCGCCCTGGCCCGCGGTGAGCCGCGGCACCGAGTGGTTGGTGCCGATCGTGCCCGGGTTGGTGAGCGAGATGGTGGTGCCGGAGAAGTCCTCGGCGGTCAGCGAGCCGGTCCGCGCCTTGCGGATCAGGTCCTCGTACGCCTGCCAGAACTGCGTGAACGTCATGTTCTCGCAGCCCTTGATCGACGCCACGACCAGCGAGCGCGAGCCGTCCTTGCCGGGCAGGTCGATCGCCAGGCCGAAGTTCACGTGCTCGGGCGTGACCACGAACGGCTTGCCGTCGACCTCGGCGAAGTGCCGGTTCATGTTCGGGAACGCCTTGAGCGCCCGCACCACCGCGTACCCGATCAGGTGGGTGAAGGAGACCTTCCCGCCGCGGGTGCGCTTGAGGTGGTTGTTGATCACGATGCGGTTGTCGGCCAGCAGCTTGGCCGGCACGGCGCGCACGCTCGTCGCGGTCGGGACGGTGAGCGACAGCTCCATGTTCTTCGCGATCGCGGCGGCGGCGCCGCGGAGCTGCTTCTGCTCCTCGCCCTTGGTCTGCTGCACCGGCGCGGCCTTGGCCGCCTCGGCGGGCGCGGGCTTGGCCGCGGGCTTCGGGGCCGCGGGAGCGGACTTCGGCTGCTGCTTCGGCGCCTGCGGCTGCGGCTGCTGCTGCGCGGGGGCCGGTGCGGGCGCGGGCGCCGGTGTGGCCGCGGGCGCGGACTGGGTCGGAGCGGGCCGGGTGGCGGTCGTGGTGCCGTTCTCCGCGGCCGTCGTCGCCCCGTTGCCCGACCGCTGCGTCGACTTGTAGTCGGCGAAGAAGTCGTGCCAGGCCGGGTCTACCGACGACGGGTCGGCGAGGAACTGCTCGTACATCTCCTCGACCAGCCACTCGTTGGGGCCGAACTGAGAAGCAGGACTGCTGCTGGACACGGCTGGCGCTCGCCTCTATCCATCTCGCTCTTGGTAATGACTCACTCATGGTCAGGCTAGTCCCCCGTCTGGTGCAGTTCACACACAGGAGGGGCAGCGGCGGGAGTGTTCTCTCACAGAATCGGTCAGGAGATCGGTTCGCGTTATGGGTGCTTGAGCATCACTTGAGGTTAAGCCCGTCACACGCCCGGTGGTGCGTCGACTCGGAGTAGTTCTGCGCACTGCGGGCGCGGTGTCGCGGTGAGGTGTTCAGAGGTCTGAACCAGAGGTGTCAGTGGGGCTCCGACCTGCTTGTTCAACTTCGTGGTTGACAAGCCGGGGGAGGGCTCCTACGGTGGTATTCAACCGAGAGGTTGAGTAAGGAGATGGCGGTGGACGACCAGTTGTCGCGGGTCTTCTCGGCCCTGGCCGACCCGATCCGGCGCGACATGGTGGCGCGGCTGGCGGTGGGCGACGCGACGGTGAACGAGTTGGCCGAGCCGTACTCCGTGACCGTGCAGGCCGTGTCGAAGCACCTGAAGGTGCTCGAGGAGGCCGGCCTCGTCAGCCGCGGCAGGCAGGCCCAGCGGCGGCCCGTCCACCTCGAGGCGGAGGTGTTCGACCTGATGACGAAGTGGATCGAGCGCTACCGGCGCGAGGCGGAGCAGCGCTACCGGCGGCTGGACGCCGTGCTCGCCGAGCTGGAGGACCCGTCGCGGGACCGCACCGAGACCGATGTCGAAGGAGAAGCATCATGACCACGACCACGCACCCCGAGACGGGCATCAGCGCCGACCCGGCCCTGCCGGTCATCCACATCACCCGCGAGTTCGACGCGTCCCGGGAGTCGGTGTTCCGGGCGCACGTCGACCCGGAGCTGGTGGTGAAGTGGCTGGGGCCGCGTTCGGTGACCATGCGGGTGGACCGGTGGGACGCCACGACCGGTGGCGCGTACCGGTACGTGCACAGCCGCGGTGACGAGGAGTACCGGTTCTACGGTTCGTTCCACGAGGTGCGGCCGGCGGAGCGGATCGTGCAGACGTTCACGTTCGAGGGCTACCCCGACGGGGTGGCGCTGGAGACGCTGACCCTGGAGGAGCTGGACGGCGGGCGGACGCGGCTGCACGTGGTGAGCGTGTTCGAGTCGACCGAGGCCCGTGACATGGCGCTGGCGAGCGGCATGGAGACCGGGGTCGTCGAGGGGTACGAGCAGCTGGACGAACTGCTCGCCGGGGCCTGACCCGGACCGACCACGCCCCGCGTGCCGAACCGGCCGCGGGGCTGCCCCGTGCCCGCGTCACCCGCATCCGCGACGCGGCCGTGGTCGGTGGGTAGTGGTCAGTGGGTCGTGGTCAGCGCGGCTGAGCCCTGGTCCGTGCCGTGCCCCACGCCCTCGTCCAGGCCGTGCGACCAGAGGCGGGCGTAGTGGCCGTTCGCGGCCAGCAGCTCGGCGTGCGTGCCCTCCTCCACGATCCGCCCCTCCGACAGCACCACGATCCGGTCCGCCCGCGCCGCCGTGGCCAGCCGGTGCGCCACCACGAACGTCGTGCGCGCGCCCGCCAGCCGATCGCTCGCCTCCAGCACCGCCGACTCGGTCGCCGGGTCCAGCGCGGCCGTGGCCTCGTCCAGCAGCAGCAAGGTCGGCTGGACCAGCTCGGCCCGCGCCAGGGCGACCAGCTGCCGCTGGCCCGCGGACAGCCCCTGGCCCCGCTCGCCGACCTGCTGGTGGAACGCCGACGGCAGCGAGGCGACCACCGGCAGCGCGCCCACCGCCCGCACGGCCGCCTCGACCTCGGCCCGGCTCGCGTCCGGCTTGCCGTAGGCGACGTTCTCGGCGACGTCGCCGCCGAACAGGTGCGCCTCCTGCGGCACGACGCCGAGCCGCTGCCGCAGCTGCGACAGGTCGTAGTCGCGGACGTCCACCCCGTCGACCAGCACCGCGCCCGCGGTCACGTCGTAGAACCGCGCCACCAGCTTGACCAGCGTCGACTTGCCCGCGCCGGTCGCGCCGACGAACGCCACCGTCTCGCCGGGGGCCACGCGCAGCGACACGCCGTCGAGCGCGGGCCGGGTGGCGCCCTGGTAGGTGAACGTCACGTCCCGCAGCTCCACCTCGCCGCGCAGCGCCCGCACCGGCACCGGGTCGGCGGCCGGCGGCACGGTCGTCGGCGTGCGCAGCAGGTCGGCGATCCGGCTCAGGCCCACCCGGGCCTGCTGGTACCCGTCGAACACCCCGGACAGCTGGTACAGCGGCGAGAAGAACAACCCCAGGTACAGCACGAACGCCAGCAGCACACCGGGCGACAGCGTCCCGTCGGCCACCCGGTACGCGCCCACCACCAGCACCCCGGCCTGCGCCACCCCCGACAGCAGCGACAGGAACGGGAAGTACGTGGCGATGTAGCGCTGCGCCCGGATCCGGGACCGGCGGTAGGCGTCGCTGCGCGCGGCGAACGCCTCCGCCGACCGCGCCTCCCGCGTGTACGCCTGCGACACGCGCAGCCCCGACACGTTCTCCTGCAGGTCGGCGTTCACCGCGCTGACGCGCTCCCGCGCCTCCGCGTACGCGGCCGACGACAGCCGCTGGAAGATCACCGTCGCGATCAGCAGGACCGGCAGCACGGCCAGCGCCACCAGCGCCAACCCGGGGTCGGTGGCGACCAGCGCGACCGCGATGCCGACCACGGTCAGCACGCTGATCGCGAACGTCGTCAGCCCGGTCTGGAGGAAACTGGACAGCGCGTCCACGTCCGTGGTCATCCGGGTCATGATCCGCCCGGCCATCTCGCGCTCGTAGTAGTCCAGCCCGAGCCGTTGCAGGTGGGCGTAGCTGCGCACGCGCAGCAGGTACAGCAGCCGTTCGCCGACCCGCGACGTCACCACCGTGCCCGCCGCCGCGGACACCCACCCGGCCAGCACGAGGGCGAGGCTGATCCCGGCCGCCGCCCACAGCCAGCCCGGCTGACCGCCGACCACCCCGCGGTCGACCCCCAGCCGCACCAGGTTCGGCGTCGCCACCGCCAGCGCCGTGTCCACCAGCAGCAGGCCGGCCACGCCGAGCATCGCCCACCGGACCGGCCGCAGCAGCGTCCGCAGCCGGAACCCCGGGTCGGGCGCCCTCGGGTCCTCGCCGCGCAGCACCGGCACGTCCCGCGCGGGCGGCAGGGCGTGCACCCGCGCCATCAGCTCCGGGGTCGGCGGGGTGCCGCCGAGCAGCGCCGACGTGCCGCCGCCACCCCGCGCCCCGGTCGCCGGACCGGCCGCCCGGTTCGCCGCGCGCACGGCCAACCCGTCGGACTCCGACTCCGGCCACAGCTCCGGCGTCGTGCCGTCGGGACCGGGTTCGAGCCGCGCGTCGGCCCGCGGGTCCACCTGCTCGATCGCCTCGCCCGGACCGGCCAGCAGGTCGCGGTAGAGGCGGCAGCGCCCGTGCAGCTCGGCGTGCGTGCCCACGTCGACCACGCGGCCCGCGTCCAGCACCGCGATGCGGTCCGCCAGCGCCAGCGACGACCGCCGGTGCGCGATCAGCAGCGTGGTCCGCTCGGCCGTCACCGCGGCCAGCGTCCGGTGGATCGCGGCCTCGGTCGCGTTGTCCACCGCCGACGTCGCGTCGTCCAGCACGAGCACCCGCGGGTCCGACAGCAGCGCGCGGGCCAGCGCGACCCGCTGCCGCTGGCCGCCCGACAGCGTCAGCCCCCGCTCGCCGACCACGGTGTCGTAGCCGTTCGGCAGCGCCTCGATGAACGCGTGCGCCTCGGCCGCCCGCGCCGCCGCCCGCACCTGCTCGTCGGACGCGTCCGGCCGCCCGTAGGCGATGTTCGCCCGCACCGTGTCGGAGAACAGGAACGCCTCCTCGAACACCGTGCCCACGGCCTGGCGCAACGACGACAGCCGCAGCTCGCGCACGTCCACCCCGCCGACGGACACCGCGCCCTCGTGCACGTCGTAGAACCGGGGCAGCAGCAGCGACACCGTCGACTTGCCCGACCCCGCCGTGCCCACGACCGCCAGCGTCTCGCCCGGCTCGACGCGCAGCGACACCCCCGACAGCACCGGCTCGCTGCGCGTGTACCCGAACGTCACGTCCCGCAGCTCCACGGCCACCGGACCGGCGGGCACCTCGCGCTCGCCGTCCACCACGCCCGGCTGCGAGTCGATCAGCTCGTACACCCGCTCCACGCCCGCGCGGGCCAGCTGGGCGGTCACCATCAGGCTCGCCAGCAGCCGGGTCGGGCCGACCAGGGTGGCCACGTAGGTCGCGAACGCCAGGAACGTGCCCAGCGTCACCTCGCCCCGCAGCGCCAGCCAGCCGCCCAGCGCGAGCACCGCGACCTGGCCGAGGTAGGGCAGCGAGCCCAGCGTCGCGGCCGGCCGGGACGTCAGCCGCGCGGCCCGCATCCGCTCGGCGAACAGCAGCCTCGCCCGCGACTCCAGCCGCGAGACCTCGCGCTCCTCCTGCCCGAACCCCTTCACCACGCGCACGCCGGTGACGGTCTCCTCGACCTGCTGCGCCACGTCCGCCGCGCGCTGCTGCGCCGACCAGGTCGCCGGGAAGAGGGTGAGCCTGCTGCGGGCCGCGACGACGCCGACCGCGGGCAGGATCACCAGCGCCACCAGGGTCAGCAGCGGCGACAGCCAGAACATCGCCACCACGGCGGCCACCGCGAACACCACCGTGCCGAACGCCAGGGGCGTCATCGACAGCAGGCTGTTGACCAGCTGGAGGTCGGTGATCGAGCGGGACACCACCTGGCCGGTGCGCAACGCGTCCTGCTTCGGCCCGTCCAGCCGCTGCACCGAGCCGAACACCGCCTGGCGCAGGTCGTGCTGCACGTCCACGGCCAGCTTGCCGCCGAGGAACCGGCGCACGAACGCCGTGCCGAACGTCAGCAGCTCCAGCCCGACCAGCGCGGCGGCCAGGACGGCGAGCCGGTCCGTGCGGCCCGCCATCGCGTCGTCCACCGCGACCTTGATCAGCAGCGGGCCGACGGCCTGCAACCCCACGCCCACGACGGCGGCCAGCACGGACCACACCACGAGGGCGCGGTGCTGCCAGCACGCGGTGGCGAGCCTGCGGATCCAGCCGTCGGAGGTAGTCACGCGACCCACATTAGGTCCGCCCACCGACGCGGTGGCCGCGACGGATGTGACGAAGGCCGCCCCGAAGTTCCGGGCGGCCTCCGTCAGACGATCAAGATCACGCGATCAGGTGATGTCCTTACGCTGGGTGGCCGCCCAGCCGCCGAGGAAGAACAACGCCGTCCACACCAGGAAGATCAACCCGCTCAGCCACCAGTCGAACGCGCCCAGCGCGCCGCCGAGGGCCCGCAGGCCCTCCACCATGTCGTCCGGCACCACCCCGGCGTTGGCCAGGAACAGCGACGTCGCCACCGACCCGGTCAGGCCGTTGACCGCGCCGTTGGGCAGGAAGCCGATGATCTCCGGCAGGCCCTGGGACGCCAGCACGAGCTGGATGCCGTTCTCCACGATCAGCATGTAGAGCAGCAGGACCACGGTGGTGCCCACGACGCTGGTCATCAGCGCGCCGACGCCGACCCCGAACATGGTCATCAGGATCGACGCGAGCACGCCGACCCCGGCCAGCGCGAGCCAGCCGCCCGCGTCGGGCAGCGAGCCGGAGTCCGAGGTGAGCGCGGTGCCGATGCTCACCGCGGCCACGATCACGATGCCGAAGATCGCGCCCCACGCCACGTAGACGATCATCTTCGCGGCCAGCGCCGACACCCGGTTCGGCGCGGTGAGGAACGTGGTCGTGATGGTCTTGCGGTTGATCTCGTTCGCGATCGCCAGGCCGCCGAAGATCATCGGGAAGATCGTGGCCACGTTGATGCTGCGGGCCATGCCGAACACCGACAGCTGCCACTGCGACGGGTCCACGTTGAGCAGCGCGGCCAGCTCCTCGGCCTCGGAGCTGCTCATGAAGTCCGAGACGGTCTTGAAGATCGCGCCCGTGCCCAGCGCCCAGCCGAACGCGAGCAGCACGGTCGGGATCATCAGGCCCCACCACAGGCCGGTGGTGGTGGTCTTGCGGAACTCCGACTTGATCAGGTTGCCCATCACGCACCGCCCCCGAGGCCGCCCTGACCCTGGTTCGGACCGTACGGGTTGTCCTGCGGCGGCGGCTGGGACCCCGGTGGTGGTTGGTAGCCCTGCGGCGGCTGCTGGTACGGCTGCGGACCGGTCGGCGGCTGCGCCTGGTAGGGCTGGGCCTGGTAGGGCTGCTGGAACGCCTGCGGCGTCTGGTAGCCGGGTTGCTGCTGGTAGCCGGGCTGGTAACCGGGCTGCGCGTACCCCGCCTGCTGGTAGCCCTGGCCGTACCCCGGCTGCTGGTAGGCGACCGGCTGCGCCTGCTGACCCGCGTACTGGCCGTTGGTGAGCTGGAAGAACAGCCGTTCGAGGTCGGCCTTCTCCTCCTGGATGCCGTAGATCGACACGCCCGCCCGCAGCGCGGTGTCGGCGACCTGCTTGGCCTCGACCCCGGCGATCGCGAGCCGGCCGTCGGGCAGCTGTTCGATCGCGGTGATCCCGCCCTCGGTCAGCGCCGCGACCAGCGCCCCGGTGTCGGACGGCTGCACGAGCACCCGGCCCTGCTGCTGCTCGCGCAGGTGGTCCAGCGGCCCGTAGTACATGGTCTGGCCGCGGCTGATGATGACCACCTGGTCGACGGTCTGCTCCACCTCGGCCAGCAGGTGGCTGGAGATCAGCACGGTCCGGCCGCTGCGCGCGTAGGACTGCAGGAACGTCCGCAGCCACGCGATGCCCTCCGGGTCCAGCCCGTTGGCCGGCTCGTCGAGCACCAGGATCTGCGGGTCGCCGAGCAGCGCCGTGGCCAGCGCCAGCCGCTGCTTCATGCCCAGCGAGAACCCGCCCGCCTTGCGGTCGCCCGCCGCGCCGAGCCCGACGAGCTGGAGCACCTGGTCGGCGCGCGAGTCCGGCACGCCGATCGCGGCGGCGTAGACGAGCAGGTGGTTGCGGGCCGTGCGCTTGGGGTGGAAGCCCTGCGCCTCCAGCACCGCGCCGACCACCCGCGCCGGGTTGCCGAGCTGGTCGAACGGCCTGCCGTTGATCAACCCGGTGCCCGCGGTCGGGGTCACCAGGCCGAGCAGCATGCGCAACGTCGTCGTCTTGCCCGCCCCGTTGGGGCCGAGGAAGCCGGTCACCGAACCGGGTTCCACCGTGAAGCTGAGGTTCTGCACCGCTGCGACCGGACCGAACTGCTTGGTCAAGTTCTGCACCACGATGCGGCCACTGCCGTCGTGCACGCGTCCCTCCCGAGTACTCCTACCGGGCGTCATCCTGCCCTAGGAGGGTTACTCGGGGAGGGCGTGTCGTGGTTTCGAGGCCACCTTCGGTATCTCGGTCGTGGTCTCCACCTCGGACGAACGGCGCAGCGTGCGCAGCGGGCGACGGCGTTCGCGGTGCGGCAGGCCGTCGCCGATGAGGTGCTGGTGGGCCATCGTCCACACCTGGCACGGCCACTTCCGGTGCCGCAGGACGCCGGGGCACGCGCCGCAGCGGCCGTCGGGATCCGGTTGGTGCACGGTCAGCAGCAGCCGCCACCCGTCGGCCAGGCGGTGGATCTCGGACCGCGCGAGCGGCACGAGGGACTCCGCCTCGCCGCGCTCGACCGCCTCGTCCACACTGGCCAGCCGGCGCAGCACGGCCGCCCGCAGTGCCTCGTCCACGCCCGTCACATCCTGTCGGCGACTTGGTCGAGCAGCCGGTGCAGCCGACGGGTCTGCGTGACGGACATCACAGCGGACTCGCCCGGCGGCGCGACCAGCAGGACTCGGTCGTCCTCGACGAGCACGGTCATCGACCGGTCCCGCCCGAACGGGTCGTGGCAGTCGATCCAACCTTCGGGTTCAGCCATCTGCACTCCGATCGGCGGTGGCGCGGCAGGGGGCCGCGCGAGCGGACGACCCCGCTGCGTAGCCACGGGGCTCCCGTCCTGTGCATCGGTCGCCGGGTCGTCGTGACTTACCTGTTACGACGCGAATTCACTCATTCGCCTGAGGTCGCGCACGGTGCGTGGTCGAGGTCCGCGGAAATGTCGGCCGGCTCGGTGGGGTCGCTGGGCACGGAGCCGGGTTCGGCGCTAGGATTGGTCACGCGGCCCGCTCCCAGTGACCCCCAGGCTGGTTGAGCGGGCCGTCTTCATCGCCGAAGGGCCCCGCTCACAGCACGTGAGCGGGGCCCTTCGCGTCGGGGGCTCAGAACTCCAGCGGCGTGTGGGCCATCCCGTGCGCCTCCGCGACCGGCAGGTTGGTCAGCAGGCCGTCGTGCGCGTTCAGCCCGAGCGCCAGGGACGCGTCCGCGCGCAGCGCCGCCTCCCAGCCGTGGTCGGCCAGCGCCACGGCGTAGGGCAGCGTCACGTTCGTCAACGCGTAGGTGGACGTGCGGGGCACCGCGCCGGGCATGTTCGCCACGCAGTAGAAGACCGAGTCGTGCACCTGGTAGGTCGGGTCGGCGTGGGTGGTCGGCCGCGAGTCGGCGAAGCAGCCGCCCTGGTCGATCGCGATGTCCACGAGCACCGAGCCGGGCTTCATGTCGGCCACCAGCTCGTTGCTCACGAGCTTCGGGGCCTTCGCGCCGGGCACCAGCACCGCGCCGATCACCAGGTCGGCCTCCCGGACCGCCTGCTCGACCGAGTAGCGGTTGGAGGTCACGGTGCGCAGGCGGCCCTGGTAGAGGGCGTCGATGTGGCGCAGCCGGTCGACGTTGGTGTCCAGGATCTCCACGTCCGCGCCCAGGCCCACGGCGATCGCGGCCGCGTTGAGGCCCGCCACGCCGCCGCCGATGACGACCACGCGCGCCGGGTGCACGCCGGGCACGCCGCCGGGCAGCACGCCGCGCCCGCCCGAGGGCTTCATCAGCGAGAACGCGCCGACCTGCGGCGCGAGCCGGCCCGCGACCTCGGACATCGGCGCGAGCAGCGGCAGCGCGCCGTTCGGCGTCTGCACGGTCTCGTAGGCGATGGCGGTCGTGCCGGAGTCCAGCAGCGCCTGCGTCAGCGGCCGGTCGGCGGCCAGGTGCAGGTAGGTGAACAGGACCTGGCCCTTGCGCAGCCGCGGGTACTCCTCGGCCACCGGCTCCTTGACCTTCAGCACCAGGTCGCCCTCGGCCCACACGTCGTCCGCGGTGGCGAGGACCTTCGCGCCGGCCGCCAGGTACTCCTCGTCGGTGATGGCCGAACCGAGGCCCGCGCCGGCCTCGACCACCACGTCGTGGCCGCGCTGGGTCAGCTCGTGGGCGCCCGCCGGGGTCAGCGCGACGCGGTACTCGTGGTTCTTGATCTCGCGGGGAACTGCGATCCGCACGGTGGGCTCCTTCGGCCGTTGTTACACCCAAGGTCCGTCAACGGGTGATCGGTGTCATCGTGCGGCCGGCACGAACGCGCCGGGAACCGGTTGTGCCGGCCGCACAAGCCGGACGGCGCGTTGACACCCGTCCGGGGCGGCACCTAGCGTGCGGGCCAACCAACTGAACATCGGCCGCGGCGCGTCGTGAGCGCCGGAACCCGCGCGGGAGAGACCTCGGTGCCACGGCCGGGGCGCCGAAGGAGCAAGTACCCCGCACACTCTCAGGCAGCGAGAACCGCTCGGGTGAGGCGACTCTGGAAAGCGCGCCCTCCGGCGCGCACCCACGGTGCAAGCCGCGACGTCGCGGCGAAGCTCTCAGGTCCCAGGACAGAGTGGGGATCCGGACCTCGCCGTTAGGGAGCGCTGTCGTGACTTTTCCGGACAACCTGCTTTACACGCCCGAGCACGAGTGGGTCGACTGGGCGCCGGGTACCCAGGAGCCCGTGGCGGTCGGGATCACGTCGTACGCCGCGGGGTCGCTGGGCGACATCGTCTTCGTGGAGCTGCCGGAGGTCGGCGCCGCGGTGACGTCCGGCCAGGTGTGCGGCGAGCTGGAGTCCACCAAGTCCGTGAGCGACCTGTACGCGCCGGTCAGCGGCGAGGTCGTGGCGGTCAACGAGGACGCCGTGCGGGACCCGTCGTTGATCAACAACGACCCGTACGGGGCCGGCTGGCTGTTCAAGGTGGCCGTGACCGACGCGACCGGGTTGCTGACCGCCGCCAAGTACGCGGAACTGACCGGGGACTGACGTCATGGCGATCAGCGTGTTCGACCTGTTCTCGGTGGGGATCGGACCGTCCAGCTCGCACACCGTCGGCCCGATGCGGGCCGCGATGATGTTCGCGGACCGGCTGGGTCCCGTGCTCGGCTCGGTGGACCGGGTGCGCGTCGAGCTGTTCGGGTCGCTGGGCGCGACGGGCCACGGGCACGGCAGCCCGAAGGCGGTGCTGCTGGGGCTGGAGGGCCACCGGCCGGAGGAGGTGGACCCGGTCGAGGCCGAGCGGCGGACGGCGGAGATCCGCGCCACCGGGCGGCTGCGGCTGGGCGGCGTGCGGGAGATCGCGTTCCGGGAGGACGCCGACCTGGTGATGCACCGGCGCAAGTCGCTGCCGCTGCACCCCAACGGGATGAGCTTCGAGGCGTACGCGGGTGGGTCGGTGGTCGACTCGGCGGTGTACTACTCCGTCGGCGGCGGGTTCGTGGTGGACGAGACGGCCACCGGGACCGACCGGATCAAGGCCGACGAGACGCGCGTCGCCCACCCGTTCCGGACCGGTGACGAGCTGCTGGGCCGGTGCCGGGAGACCGGGCTGTCGATCAGCGAGGTGATGCTCGCCAACGAGCTGTCGTGGCGCGACGAGGCGTCGGTGCGGTCGGGCCTGCTGCACATCTGGGGCGTGATGCAGGAGTGCGTGGAGCGCGGCTGCACGGAGCAGGGCGTGCTGCCCGGCGGGTTGAAGGTGCGGCGGCGGGCGGCGGAGATGCGCCGCCGGCTGGCCGCCGAGCACTACGCCACGGACCCGTTGCGGGTGATGGACTGGGTGACCCTGTTCGCGCTGGCGGTGAACGAGGAGAACGCCGCGGGGGGTCGCGTGGTGACCGCGCCGACCAACGGCGCGGCCGGCATCGTGCCCGCGGTGCTGCACTACTACACCCGGTTCGTGCCCGGCGCGTCCGACGACGGGGTGGTGCGGTTCCTGCTGACGGCGGGCGCGGTCGGCGTGCTGTTCAAGGAGAACGCGTCGATCTCGGGCGCCGAGGTGGGGTGCCAGGGCGAGGTCGGCTCGGCGTGCTCGATGGCGGCGGGCGGGCTGGCCGAGGTGCTGGGCGGCACGCCGGAGCAGGTCGAGAACGCGGCCGAGATCGCGATGGAGCACAACCTGGGGCTGACGTGTGACCCGATCGGGGGACTCGTGCAGATCCCGTGCATCGAGCGCAACGCGTTGGCGTCGATCAAGGCGATCACGGCGGCGCGGATGGCGTTGCGGGGGGACGGCGCGCACTTCGTGTCCCTGGACAAGGTCATCAAGACCATGCGCGAGACCGGCAAGGACATGAAGGTCAAGTACAAGGAGACCGCGCGCGGCGGGCTCGCGGTGAACGTCATCGAGTGCTGACCCGCGCCGGGGGGGGCGGCCGCGGGGGGGGCGGCCCCCGCCCCCCCCGCCCTAACCGCGGCCGTGCCCGGGGACCCCCCCCCCCCCCCCGCCGCCGCGGG